>JBCCFX010000051.1:0-20005 GCA_039029515.1 Planctomycetota bacterium | reverse complement strand
GGCGAATTTGCAAATGGTTGAAAAGCTGCTCGGCACGTGTCCTAGCTTCAGCAAGATTGCCTTGCTGCAATGCTAGCCGAACGTGCCATCACCGTTGTCCGGCGCGCTGTCACATGGTCCGCCCGGATTGCCGAAGCTGTTGATGACTTCGAGCAGGTCGTCGATGTTCACCACGCCATTGCCGAACGTACCGTCGCCGTTGTCCGGTGTGCAATCCCACGGGCACGGTTCGGCCGGCGGTTCGCACAGTTCAGCCGCTTGATTCGCGCATGTCGAATCCCACTCAACACTGCAGCAGAACGAGTCAACAAGGCATACCAAGGTGCAGCACGCTTCATTGTTGCAGCCAGGCGTGTCATTTGCGGTAAAGCAGTCGCCAATACCCGGGCAGTTCTCAACCGGGCAGTCAACCTGTATGCATGGCGTCCCTGCGATGAAGGTGCCGCCCTGATCGGTGCAGTCGCCACTGTCCAGGACCAGGATGCAATTACCGTCCGGAAGACAGCACGCATTGGATGGGCATTCGGCTTGCACGCAGGAAACGTTGTCGCCCTGATAGATGCCGGACTGGGCGCTGCACTCGAATGCTTGCGTGATATCGCATGAGCCGTCTGGAAGGCAGCATGCCCCGGTCGGTGGTGGGCAATTGGCTTGTGAACATGTGACGGTATCGCCTTGATACACGCCGCCGATCGCTTCGCATTCTCGGAATGTCACATTGACGCATGAGCCATTCGGAAGGCAGCACGCACCGCTCGGCTGTGGGCAATTCACCTGGCTGCAGGTCGTAAAGTCACCCTGATACGTGCCGCCCACAGCCACGCAATCCTGTTGAAAGGTGACAATGCAGGAGCCGTCGACAATGCAGCAGGCGCCATCTGGCTGTGGGCAGAACACTTGATCGCATGTGGTGAAGTCGCCCTGGTACACGCCGCCGCTCGCAGCGCAGTTCTGACTGGAGGCGATCACGCATGATCCATCGGGAAGACAGCACGCACCGGAAGGTGGGCCTCCCGCTGCGGCACGTGGTGTGACACCAACAAGCACGCACGCGGTCATACAGGCCGCAATCCACAATCGCACGTTCGCGATTCGAGCAATTCGATTCGTTTTGTTCATGGTTTTCCTCTTTGTCCTCACTGTGATCCCATTGGGTGAAGCACGACGGCCAAAACGCGGGTCGTCATCGACACCCGGCTGATCCAAGTGAACTGTCGTATCCACGAACGTCGCGAAACGCAAGGCAAAGTTCTCTTCGCGTTCCGAATAGGCGTGGCGATGCTCGTGGACGAACGCTCGGCGCGCCCACCAATAGAAAAGGGCGCCCGAAGGCGCCCTTAATCTGTGTTCTCATGATGCGCTGAAAGCCGATGGCTGACAGCTGTCTCTTACGGGCATGCACCGAAGTTGTTGATGACTGCGAGGAGGTCATCGATGTTCACGGTGTCGTTGCCAAAGGTACCGTCACCGTTGTCCGGTGCACTGTCGCACGGGCTGCCGGAGTTGCCGAACGTATTGATGACTTCGAGGAGGTCATCGATGTTGACCACGCCGTTGCCGAAGGTGCCGTCGCCGTTGTCCGGCGTGCAGTCCCACGGGCAGGTGATGACCGGCTCTTCGCAGACATCGGGAATCTCGTTCCCGTCGACGTCTGCTTCGGTCCCGTCAAGCACTTCGCAGGCATCGGCGATGCCGTTCATGTTGCAGTCGGGGCCAGCGAAGCCAGCGGCGTTGTCGGCGACGATCTTGAAGACCTCACCACCGAAGAGATCGCAGATGTACATTTCGCCGTAGGCATCTTCACCGAAGCCGGAGATGCTGCCGATGGCGAAGCTCGGCGGATCAAGTTCTGCGGTGCGGATCTGAACGTTCGCTGCGTTCACACCTTCGAATGACCAGATGGTGTTCGAGCAGTGGTCGCCGAGGAAGTACGTGCCGGCGAGGTCCGGGATCGCACAACCACGGTAGACGTTGCCGCCCGTGATTGAGCAGCCCTGGCCGTGCGTGTACTGGAAGACCGGATCAACCAGACCAGCGGCACCGCAGCCACAGCCATTGTCGAACGAGTTGCACTGGAAGCTGACCGAGGCGCAGACGAGACCTTCTTCACAGTCCCAGCCGTAGTTCTCGCCGCCGGTGCTGGACGCAAGCTGCACGTTGACTTCTTCGCGAGCGTTCTGGCCGACGTCAGCCATGTAGAGATCGCCGGTTTCGCGATCGAACGCACATCGCCACGGGTTGCGAAGACCGTATGCCCAGATTTCGTCGTCGCCGGTCACACCCACGAACGGGTTGTCGGCGGGGATTGAGTAGTCGCGCAATGAATCGGTGGGGAAGTCATCGCCATCGACATCGATGCGGAGCATCTTGCCGAGCAACTGGTTGGTGATGTCCTGGGAACGTTCACCCGGGTCGCAGGCGCTGCCGCCATCGCCCGTCCCGATATAGAGGTAGCCGTCATTCGGACCGAAGCCCATCCAACCACCGTTGTGGTTCGTGAACGGCTGTGGCATACGAAGTATCGTGTCGCCGGTCGCGTTCGCGATGTCCGGGTTCGCTGACACCGTATGCTTCTGGACGATCGCGGCGTTTCCACCCGAGTTCGTCGTGTAGTAGATGAAGAACTCGCCGTTGTTCTGATAGTCGGGATGGAATGCGAGGCCCAACAGGCCTTGCTCGCTCGACGTACTGACACTCGGGACCGACAGGAACGGCGTCGCGTTCACGGTACCCGTATTCAGGTTGAGAATTCGAATGCGTCCCGTCGTACCGCTGCGCTGTTCCACGATGAAGGCGCGATCGAAGTCGCCCGGTGCATGGGTGACATACAACGGTCGAGCAAGACCGGATGCGACGCGTTCTGTGGTGAGCGGCGTGCCGCCTGCCATGGCAGTTGCGGTCGACGCGGCGAGAAGAAGTCCGGCGGTAAGACGTGTTGCGATGGCCTTGCGCATCGTGTCTACCTTCCTTTGCAGAATGTGGTTGATCTCATGCCGACCGACGGCCGGCTCCTCTTTCCGAAACACCCAGATTAACTGAGCACACAGTGTCGATCCAGGGATCACGCACTGCCCTCCCACGCCGACGATACCCCGACCGATAGGGGCGGGCAAGCCGAAAACGCCAGTCGGTCGACCTCCCCCGGTATCTATGCCTCTTTTGCCATCACGCTGCACGAAATCCGGACGTCTCGATCTTCGTGGATGGATGGGGGCAGCAGCAAGCTGTCAGCTCTCAGCCGTCAGCTCTCAGTCGTCAGTTGTTCGTTTTTCGTTGTTCGTTCTCGTCCTCCATGCGCTCCTCGCAGTTCGTCGCTCTTTGCCGGGCCATGTCAAGTCCGTTCAATCCCCGAACCCCGAACCCCGAACCCCCTACTCCCCATCCTCGATTCTCTTCACCACATACCCCGCCGGCACGATCCGCGCGATCGACTCTCGCCGGACCTCGCGGACAGGATGGGCATCGTTCAATGGAACCAACCGAACCCGCTCTTCACCGCCTTCGGTCGTGACCGACTCCACACGCTTGAACGTCGACTCCGCATCACGCTCAAACCGCACATAACAGTCGCATCCGGTCACCGCATCCCGTGCCGGCGAGAACACCACGATGTCGCCCTCCGCATACTGCGGTGCCATCGAATCACCAACGACCGTCGCCGCAAATGCTGATGTATCGCCAATATCCGGCATCGGCACGTACGCATCCGCAATAGACGGAGGATGCCCCAGATCTGTGTATTCCGTCAACGGTCCCGCTGCGACGCGATTAATGACCGGCACCGATCGTGTCGCACCAGACAGGCACACCACGTTGTCGCGTTCGACGCATGCAGGCAACTCCTCCTCGACTGTCGAGGTGAGAGAAGAGCCGGGCGATGATCCGACAGATGAGCCGGCCGCCTGCTCTTCACGGCGCTCGTGCCCGTTCAGTACACGGCGCAAACGTGACAACGCATCCGCGGATTGCGCCCCCTGATCGTCCGACGATGCATCTTCCAGCCGTGCGCGCAGTGAGTCCGGCAGACGATTGAAACACGTCGCCGCAATCAGCGATCCATCCGTGATCTCCAGGACCGACTCCAAACGCTCGGCCCACGACGCCGACAACGGCCGACGCCCGGTTTCGAACAAAGACAATGTGCTCTTGCTGCATGAGAGAAGCTCTGCAAGGCGGGTAAGGGTCATGCCGCGCGCACGGCGCGCGCTGCGCATGATCTGGCCTGGGGCGAGACGTTCATCGCTGGCCATCGGTGCTTCCCTGATGACATGGCATGTCGAGGCATGACAAGGCATGACATGGCGGCCGGTGTTGCGAAGTGCGATGCGGGGCGGCCATCGACCCCGCTTTTCGTTTGCAATCTCGCAAACTTTCGCTTGCACGATACCAAACAATACCCTAATATAGATGGAGCGTCAAGGATGACTGGTGGTTTTTCTTGATTCGCCGATGACACCGGCCTGACACGGAAGGGCACGCGCCCGTCTCGTCGGGGTCTGGGTACACGCAGAGACAACGGGGAAGCACGACATGCGAGATCAACGGCACGTTCGCACCCGCGACGGCGCGATCGGTGTGGCTACACAGCCGACGACACGACTGACAGCACTGAGGACGACACCACACACGACAACACCGCGACGAAGGACGACGCAGGCGGTCCTGCGAACCGGCAATGACGGCCGCGCAGCTCGCCAGGCACCACACCCATCCATGAAAGGAGGCACATTCCGACGTTCCACGAACGACCAACGTTCATTGGTCAACGACAAACGAATAACGACCAACGACAAATGGTCTGCCGAGCTTGGCGTACGCGAAGCCATCGAGTGTCTTCGTCATCGGGCTCGACTGCTCGATCTCGAAGACGACCGGCAGATCTGTATCGCGATCGTGCACGGCGAATCGCTCGCGGCCATCGCTCGCACGCTCTGCCGGTCCGCACGATGGGCGCAGGTTCGCGCCAATCGACTTCGTGATCGACTCCTTTCGCCTGCCGTCGATGCCGTGATTCGACTGTCCACCCGGTGGCCACGGCAACGGCAGATCATCGCGCTCGACACCGTCGTGCGCGGGTACGGCCAACGCGAGGTTGCCCGCCGGCACGGCGTGTCCGTTCATGTCGTTCGTCGCGAATTGCAATGGATCAACGGCGCGATCAATGGCGCGATCAACAGCACAGCAAGCCATGCCCGGCATCGTGCCGACGACTCGCCAGGAAACGGCGCCGACTTTGGCGTCAACGACAACGCAAACAGGAACTCGACCGCATCGCTCGCTCACATCGCCTCGGAGGTGTCCCCATGACCGCCATCACGCTGCCCGAACTCAACGTCAGGACACCGCTCAATTCCAGTGCCGCGGTGCAGGTCGCACGCCGATTTGCGCTCATCCCCGATGAACAGCTCACACGAACGTGGGCACCGTGTGAACTGCGCCTGACGCCGGGCCGTATCGTTGCGATCGTCGGCCCATCAGGCAGCGGCAAGTCCAGTCGACTTCAACAGATCAGAACCACGCTCGACCAACCGCCGGGCATCCATGTCATCGGCCTGCCGGACATTCCGGAATCCGGCGAACCGGTCGTTGATGCGCTGGCCACCGATCTCGACGATGCCCTCGCCGCACTTACACGCGTCGGCCTCGCCGAGGCACCGCTCCTCGCCCGGCCGATCGGTCGCTGCAGTGCCGGCGAACAATGGCGTGTCCGCCTCGCGCTTGCGCAACGCGCCGCGGAACGCATCGAGTCCTACACGCTCGAGTCACATGTCGTTCTCTGTATCGATGAGTTCACATCGTGCCTCGATCGTGGAAACGCGATGGGGCTCGCGCTTCACCTCAACGAGTGGTGCGAAGCACGAAACGTTGCGTGCGTCGTCGCCACCCCATTCGAGGATGTGCTCGATCCCCTCGAACCTGTCCAGGTCATTCGAATGGATGGCCTGCGATGACCATCCCGCTGTCAATCGGAACCGGCACCATGGAAGCGTACGAACGGCTTGCCGCCACGCATTACATGCCGAAGAACCCCCGAGCCGTTGAACGGGTGTACGTCGCGACGTCGCCGTGGTTCGCGGATCCTGTCGGTGTGCTCCTCGTGGCCTACCCGGTCCTGCGCTGCGCTCTCCGGGACCGAGCGACAGCGGGTCGCTACCTCGGCCGGCCGCAACAACGGTCGGCCCGTCTGCTGAATCTGGAAATGCGCACGATTGCGCGGGTGATCGTGCATCCATCTTGCCGGGGACTCGGCGTGGCATCGACCATGGTCCGTCATGCCATCGCACGAAGCTCCACCGTCTATATGGAAGCACGGGCGACGATGGGCGGCGCCCATCCTTTCTTTCAACGTGCAGGGATGACGCCGTATCCCCCCATGCTCGGGCGACATGACGCCCGTCTCCACGGCCTCCTTAACACGCTGCAGCTGACGGATGACATCGCGGTGTCAGATGAGACACGCGAGACGTGGCTGCACACGCTCAATCGAGCGGACGCCAACCGACTGAACAATGAACTGAGGCGCTGGCGCGACCATCGTAAAGGCCTTCGGGAATGGGATCACCCGCCAATCGGCGCACTTCTTGTCGAAGCGCTGCGCGGTATCTGGATTCAGCCAACCTACTTCCTCGTCCAGTGTGGCGTTGCCCCGCCGGACCCCTCGGAACTCGAACCACACGAACAACCCCTGACCAATGAGGCACGGGCGGCATGAAACATCTGCCCATTGATGCCCTCGAAGCGCATCCCGAGAACGCCAACGCGATGACCGACACAACGTTTCGCACGTTGCAGCGCCATATCGCGCGCTCAGGCCGCTATCCACCCGTCATCGTGCGCCCACATCCGACCTGTCCCGATCGCTTCGAAGTCCTCGACGGTCACCATCGCGTGCGCGCGCTTCGCGAACTCGGGCATCACACCGCCCAATGCATCACCTGGCACGTTGATGACGATGAAGCTCGTCTGCTGCTGCTCACGCTGAATCGACTCGAAGGCGAAGACGACATCGAACGACGCGGCGGTCTGTTGCGCGCACTCGCCGCTCGCATCGATGTCGATGAACTGGCCAGCTGGTTGCCCGAATCAGCGCACGACGTGCGCGCCCTGATGGAAGTCCCGCCGCCGCCGCCACCACCCGCACCCATTGATGAACGTGATCCGACCCACGCCATCACGTTCTTCCTCACCCGTCACCAGCACAACGCACTCGTCGCCCGGCTTCGCCAGACCTCGCGCAACCTCAGCGCATCGCTCGTCGACGTGCTCCAGCTCGATCAACCGGAGGTGAACCATGGATAACACCGCAAACCCACGCGAAACCCTGCGCGAGACAATCGTCGAACGCATGCTCGATGGCCGCCAGAGCCCGACCGAACTCGCCGTCGAACTCGGGCTTGATCTCGAACAACTCGCCGAACAGGTCGCTCAGCCGACCGTCAGACGAACCTTCACCCAAATGGTCTGGCTCTCGGAGATCCGCGCCCAACTCCTCGTCAGCAGCTACCGCGCCATGGCCGCCGCGCGACTCGCGACACTTGCATCAGCCACCGAAGCGACCGAGCTTGCACGTCGATCCTGTGTCGACCTTCTCAAACTCGATCTCACCGCATTCGAAATGCCCGCAGAATCAGAACCCGTCGGCATCGATGAAGAAGCCGCGCTGCATCGCGTCCTCGAATCGCTCGGCGAAGGTGGCATCGCCGCATGACCAATGCCATCTACCTGCCGGAACTCGCCAAACGCGTTCAACACGTCGCGCCGAAAACGCCGCGCTCGCTCTGGACCTGGATCGACATGATCCTCAGCTTCGAAGTCGCACGCACCGTCGCGACGCCCGGCCATGTCGCGCCATTCGAATACATCCAGCACGCCTACTTCAATGATCCGGATCTGCCACGCGACTGTATCGTCTGGGCCAACCGAGGCGGCGGGAAAACACAACTCGGCGCGATCGCCACGCTGCTCGACCTCCTCTTCAAACCCGGCATCCAGATCCGCATCCTCGGCGGTTCGCTTGAACAATCCACACGCATGTTCAGCGCCCTCCGAACCATGCTCGATGTCACCGCCTGGAAGAAATCGCTGACCCCGAGCATCACCGGCCGATCCATCACCCTCAACAACGGCAGCGCCGTCGAGATTCTCCCGCAGTCCGAACGTGCCGTGCGCGGCCAGCGTGTCCACATCCTGCGCTGCGATGAAGTCGATCTCTTCGATGAAGACGTCTGGCAAGCCGCACAACTCACGACGCGAAGCGGCATGTGCGGCGACACGTACGTGCGAGGCACCATCGAAGCGTTCAGCACGATGCATCGGCCCGGTGGACTCATGCAACGCCTCGTTGATGACGCTCACCGCGCCGGACGACGTGTCTTTCGCTGGAATGTCATCGACACGCTCCGCACATGCCCGCCAGCGCGCGACTGCCGATCGTGCCCGCTGTGGACCGACTGCGCCGGCCGCGCCAAAACCACCCGTGGCTTTCTCGACATCGATGACGCCGTACAACTTCGCAATCGCGTCGACCCCGAAACATGGGCCGTCGAAATGGTTGGCGATCGCCCGGACACGCGCGATCTGCTCCTCCCGAATTTCGATCCGGAACATCACATCGCACACGCCGACCGGCCACTTCGCGAACTCACCGCCTGCGTCCTCTCCCACGATGAATCACGCGGGCTCTTCGGTCTCATTGTCGATGCCGATGGCCATCATCTGCACATCGCTGATGAACTGCGCGATGCGACCGGCGGCCTCCGCAGCTTCGGACGCCGCGCCATCGAGCGCGGGTGGCGCTGGCCGCTCCCACACGTCGTGATCGACGCCGACAGCGTTCGCGCCTTTGATGCCGAAGGCCGACGCCTCGCCGACGCCTGTCGAACCATGGGATCAACCGTCGGTCGGCCCGGACGGTGCGATCCCGCTGGCATCGCACGCGTCCGCGCCATGTTGCAATCGCACCGACGTTCGTTGCGAATCGATCCCCGCTGCCGAACGTTGCTCACGGCGTGCCAGCGCGCTCGCATCGGCGAACCGATACTCTCGCAGGAAATGCAATCACTTCTGGCGACCGTCCGCGGGGTCGGCCGACAGGCAGTTGTCGTCCAAGCGTACTGACGCCGGACGATCGAAGCATCTCAACGTGTGCATCATTGTGAGGAGGAAGCGTGATGTCACCGAAGGATGTGGAGTCCTTCCCGGGGTGTGTGGCGTCGTGAACATCACTGCTCAAGCCGATCGCAGAGGGGCGATCGCGCCTTCGATCAGGGAAGTTCGTACGGGGTCGACGGGGCCGGTTCGATCAGCGGCGGCACATCAACGTGCCCGACTCGCGTCGAGACGGTGCCGTCGATCTCGTCATCGACGTCGATCGCAATGGGTGACGCGTCGTCCATCACCGGAGCCGACACTTCAACCGATGCGCTGCTCGTCGTCATACCCAACTGCTGCAGTTCATCCACGAATGACACCGGCGTGCATGCCGGCGCGGTCGGTGATACCGCCGAAGGTGCAAGCGTGATCGTCGTCGGTGACATCGGCGTCGCCATGGCTGTCCGCGGCGCCAGTTGGTCGCGGGCCACGAACGCGACGCCAATCGCCAACGCAGCGCATCCCATCGTCACCAGACCCGAAAAACGGAATACCGGCACCGGTGCCGGCGTGGGCGACGACGTCTGTGAATCCGGCTGCGGAACCGCTCGCCACAACACGACGAATGCCGCACCCGCGGACACGCCCATCACCGCCGCGATCAACGGTCGGGCATCAATCCACGCGCCTTGCTCGGCCCACTTCGCCGCCAGGCGGACGAAGTTCAATCCGATCACCAGTGCCAGACTCGTCCCGATGTAATAGCTCACGAGGGCCAGCGGATAGGCCTTCCGGCCCGCCAGCAGACCAATCGCGATCACCGCCATCAGCCCCGCTGAAGCCACCGGCATAAAGCCGTTTGCACCCGCCAGAACCCAGTTGGCCATGCCGCCAAGGGCCAGAATCAGCGCGAGAACGAAAAGGATCTGGTGCGGTCGATGGCTCATGGATGCCTCCCGAAGCACGGGCAGCGGAGGATTCCGCTCGCCCATGAACCGTTCATCGGCCATCCACCGACCAACTTCGGCCCTGACAGGGCGGTTTCGCCATCCTGCCGGAGGCTATTTGACGTGTCGCGGAACGTCCGAGAAAGCCCGCCCCGACATCGTCCCTCATCAAGGATCTCTTGAAGGAACCGCCGGCGCCCGGTACCGTAAAGGATTCCAGCGGAAGCCCTCGGGGCCCTCCGTGCTGTTGTCTGTCCATTGAGCCGTCGGCACGTTGTCGGCAGGAGCGTCGCGTTATGGCCAAGATGTTCTACACCCTCGAGGAAGTCTGCGAGAAGCTCGGCAAGAGCGATGCCGAAGTGCGCGAAATGGCGTCCTCCGGTGAACTCCAGGAATTCCGCGATCGCGACAAGCTCATGTTCAAGGTTGAACAGATCGATCTGCTCACCGGCGGACACGACGAATCCGACGACCTGACGCTCGACCTTGATGCGACCGCAGGAACGTCCGCCATCGGCCTGAGCCACTCCGGCCTTGACCTCGCGGATGACTCCGTCGTTGGGCTGTCCGACAGCCGTGAAGAAACCGGTGTCAGCGTCTTCGATACCGGACACGGCACCGGCGCACCGATCGGTGAAGGCATTGGCGGCGACACCGCCGTCGGCGCCGACGCGATCGACGAAGAACTCAGCCTCGAAGCCGTTGGCTCCGGCAGTGGCCTGCTCGACCTCACCCGCGAGTCCGACGACACATCGCTCGGTGCGGAACTGCTTGAAGAGGTCTACGCGAGCGACGAGAACATCGAGATCCCGGCCAATGCTTCCGGCCTCTTCGAAGCCGCCGGCACCGAAAGCCCGGGCGAACAGCTCGCCGGCGTCGCCGTCGGTGGAGTTGGCGCTGTCGCTGCTACGCCAATGCTCGTCGAATCCTACGACGGCTTCTGGTCCGGCCTCGGCGGTGGACTCATGGTTGGCGCGATGATCGCACTGGTCTTCGCCGCCATCGTAGGCATCGTCGGCGTCTCCGGCACCGTGCCCGACATCGCACTCAAGTTCGCCGGCAACCTGTGGGTCTGGCTCGGCGGTCTCGCCGGCGGCACGCTGCTGTTTGGCATCGTCGGTGCGTTCCTCGGCAAAGCGTCAGACTGACAGACTCCCGTAGGTTGAACCACAATGCTCTCGCGCTACGGTCGACGTGAATGGTTGATCGCGTCTGTGATCGCGCTGATCGCCATGGTGTCGTGCGCACTGTTCAAGCTCTGGTGGCTGGCCGTACCGGTCGCACTCGCCTGGTTCGCGTTTCTTGTCTTCTTCCGCGATCCGCCACGCCGTCCGTCGTCATCGATCCCTGAGACCGCGCTGCTCAGCCCCGCCGACGGCCGGGTCATCGCCGTCGAACCGGTCTTCTCGCATGCAGCGACGGACGGTCCTGCGGTGATCGTTCGGTTGTATCTCAGCCTGCTCAACATGCATGTCAATCGGATGCCGTGCGCGGTCGAGGTTGAAGATCGCATGCATTCGCCAGGCGAACACGTCGACGCTCGCGTCGAACGATCCGCCTTTGTCAATGAGAACGCACTCATCATCGCACGCCGGACGAACGAACCGATCGTGCGCCTCGGCGTCCGGCAGATCGCCGGCAAGGTCGGGCGACGCATCGTCTGTCCCGTCCAGCCCGGCGATCGACTCTCGCGCGGTGAACGCTTCGGCATGATCAAGTTCGGCTCATCCACTGAACTGATCGTGCCCCGAACCGAAGGGATGACGATCGAAGTGGAGGTCGGCGATCACGTCCGGGCCGGCGAAACCGTCCTCGCGATTCTGTAGCATTGGCCTGCAGCCTGCCATCGACGGTCAGCGGTTGTCCGAATCAGGCAGACGGGCAAGCCTGCCGTACAATCTCGCCATGAGCCATGCGACGACCAATGGTCGCCCCTGGCACACAGCCAATAGCCAACAGCCCAATCGATATGTCATTCGAAGATTTCAAAGCACGACGCGAAACCGGCAACCAACGACTGATCGACGCCGATCATCTTGGTCTCAAACGATTCATGCGCCTCGACACTGCGGCCTACGAAGACGGCGCGCTCACCGGCAAGTCCAAGGAGATGCTAGGTCTCGTCGCATCAATGGTGCTGCGATGCAACGACTGCATCGATTACCACCTCGAACAGTGCGTCGACGCCGGCTATACGAACGATGAGCTCGTCGATGGCATGAACATCGCGATCATCGTCGGCGGTTCCATTGTGATTCCCCACATGCGACACGCACTCGAGACACTCGAAACGCTGAACTGCCGCTAGTCGCTCGTTCCCAATCCCCGACCCCAAATCGCAGGTTCCGCCTTTCCCCATGCTCGCCACGTATCACACGCACTCCGATTGGTCTGATGGTCAGGCATCCATGGATGCGATGATCGACGCCGCCATTGCGCTCGGACTCGATGCTTACGGCGTGTCGGATCACTGGACGTTGCATCCCGATGGCACGATCTTCGAGTGGTCGATGCGCCCGGACATGCTCGGTGCTTACCTTGAGGAACTGGAGCACCAGCAATCGCGCGTGGGTGATCAGATCACGGTCATCAAGGGATTGGAAGTCGATTGGTTCCCGGATCATGGCGACGCGATTGCGCGCGCACTGGAGCCACACACATTCGATGTGCTGATTGCATCCGTACATTTCGTTGGCGCGCGAACCGTGGATGAATCGCCCGCAGTCTGGCAGCCGCTCACGCAGGCGCAGGTCGATGACATGCATCGCCGGTATTGGGAACTGATTCAGGAAATGGCCGACTCGCGTCTGTTTGACGTTGCGGCCCATCTGGATCTGCCGAAAAAGTTCGGCTTCCTTCCCGCGGCGGATCTCTCCGTCGAGATCAACCGTGCGCTCGATGCGATTGCGGCGTCAGGCATGGTCGTCGAGTTGAACACCGCAGGCTGGTTCAAGACGATCCGCGATGCATACCCAACGCCGGACATCCTGCGTGGTTGTCGTGACCGTGATATTCGCGTGACGTTGTCATCTGATGCGCATCGCCCTGAGGATATTACTCGCGCGTTTGTACGCGGCGCTGCGCGGCTGCGCGAGGCGGGATACAACGAGGTCGCGCGGTTTGCGCAGCGCGAGATCACGATGTGTCCGCTCGACGACGCGGTGCGCGGTCTTGATGCGACCGCCGATGTCGGCGTGGACGGTTTCTAAGCAAGCCATGTGCTATGGGCCATGTGCAATGGGCAATGGGCTGTAGGCCGGGTTCGGAGAACCCGCCCTACGGAGAAGGGTTAGGAACAATGGCAGCTGGTTGTACAAAGATGCCGGGTTCAACAGAACCAGGCCTCCATGGCGCAGCCAAGAACCCAAAGCTCATGGCCAACCGTCATCGCCTTACCTGATCTCATCCACTTCAACGTGACCGTCGGCGAAGGCGCGGGCAATCCAGCCGGCGTGAGGTGAAATGTCCAGTGCGGTTGCATCGGCGAACGCAATGCCGCGATGAACCGTGCGCATTGTCTCGGTATCAAAGATCTGTGTGGACTGCGCGCGATTCACAATAATGAAGCGTCGTCCTTCATCGAAGCGCACCGACACCGGTGCATCACGGCCGAGCGAGAACGTCGAATCCTCAATGAACGAATCGCCGTCGCGAACGAAGACGTGTCCGTGGCCGGTCTCGTCGATCGCGAACAAGCGGTCTCCATCGGCAGTGAACTGCACGCTGATCACCGGTGCGTCACGCACATCAAGCTGCGCTGGTCGACTGCCATCGGCGGGCCAGATCAACACGTTGCCGCGCTCGGTGCCGGCGGCGAGCGATGTGCCATCGGGTGACCAGTCGAGCGTGCGCACCGCGCCGCGTGAACTCCGCAGTGTCATCCAGTCATTCCCGTCACGCGATGGCCAGCATCGTACGGTGAGATCCGGGCCGGCAACCGCAAGCACTGGCACACCGCCATCATTGCGTACCGGCGACAATGCGATCGTATCGATCGAGTCGATTGGCGGCTCAAGCCGGCTGCTGATGGTGCCATCGGACGCATCGACGATGACCACCTGGCCGTCTTCGCCGTGCGTTGCGATGCGTGAACCGTCGATCGCCACGCTGATGTTCGAGATCGCGCCGTCATGATCATCCGTACGAAAGCGCACATCGCGCGCGCCGATGTTCCACACCGTCAGCGCGCCATCCGGGCCGGTGGCAATCATCATGTCGTGCGCGGCGGCGTAGCGGAGGTTGGTTGGCGCCTCAGGGCCATCTTCAAGGATGAACGGATCGCTCGGATCGTCCAGTGCCTCTGTTTCGGTAGGTGCATCGGTCAGGTCAACCGGCGTTGGCAGCGCGGCGACAGTCGGCGCGGTGGTGTCGGATGATGTTGACGTCTCATCGGCGTCATTGCCGCCATACCGATCCCACATGACGATGCCGATCGCGGTGCCCATGACGAAGCATCCGATGAGCGTCGCGGTGATCGGCGTGCGATGTCGCTTCGCAAACAACGCCGCACGATAGAACGAACTCGCCTTGCGCGCCTGAATCGGTTTGCGCTCGATATAGCGAAGAATGTCGCGTCCGAGGCTGCCGGCGTTGTCGTAGCGATTGCGCCGATCCTTCTCCAGCGCCTTCATGATGATGCGATCGAGGTCGCCCCTGAGTTCGGGCTTGTGTGTACTGGGCGGCGGAATGACATCGTGTCGAATCATGTGTGCCGCGGTGAGCAGCGGTACGTTCTCGATGTTGTAGATCGCTTTGCCGGTGAGTAGTTTGTAGAGCACTGCGCCAAGTGCGTAGACATCGCATCGTGCGTCGAGGTCGGCAGGTTGGCCACCGACCTGCTCCGGCGCCATGTATTGCACGGTGCCGACGAGGTGGCCCATCTCCGTCATGGTTTCGCGGGAAGCTTCCGCTTCAATGGCGCGGGCCACGCCGAAGTCGATCACTTTCGGCTGACCATTGCGGCCAATGAGAATATTGGATGGCTTGAGATCGCGATGAATCACGCGTTGCTTATGACCGTGTTCGATGGCCGCGCAGACCTTGACAAACATACGCAGTCGTTTGTCTGTCGGTGGCAGATCACGAGCGATATAGCTCAGCAGATCCTGCGCACCGTCGATGAATTCCATCACGAAGTATGGTCGTTCGCCTTCGTCGGATTCAAACGTGCCGGCGTCAAAGACGTGCGCAATGTTGGGGTGCGAGAGTTTGCCGAGGATTTCAATCTCGCGCTTGAAGCGCCGGCGTGCGATGTCAGCGGAAATGTCAGCGCGCATGACCTTGAGCGCGACGATGCGCTTGGGCTGCTTCTGGAGTGCTGCGTAGACAGTGGCCATGCCGCCGGTGCCGAGCTTGCGCTGAATGCGATAGCCGCCGATCTCGCGGGGAATGCCACCGAACGTCTCGTTGTGTTCACTGTCGGTCACGCTGGAGTCTCATACATCATGGTGGCGTCAGTTGCTCGGGGAGCGTTGCGATGCGCGCTGTGTCATCATCGTTGAGGATGAGGATGCCGATGAGATAGCCATCAGACTGCGCCAGGATCGCCGCACCATGCCATGTCGTATCGAAGACGATGGCATCATCAAAATTCCAGCCATCATCATCATTGAGCATTCGCGGCGCAGCAACGGCTCGTGCATCAGTGCGCGGATCCGCGATCACGAGGCAATCTTCCGGCGCATCGAGTTGTCTGATACGCAGTGTCGGCCAGCGACGAATGTCATTTGCATCGCGCATTCGATCGATGATGCCGAGGTCGGGGGATTCCCAGATGAACGGCAAGTCGAGGGCAACGCGCTGCCCGGAGATCGCGAGCACAGACGTGTCGTCGCGCGCATCCTGTTCGGGTCGAAGCAGATTGCGCGGGCCAAGCAATCCGCGATCGGTTGGCAGGACCCAGCCGCGCCGGCTGTCGCTGCGCTTGCGGATGGTGCCTTGCTGCCATGTGAGTTGCGCCCGCAGTGGTTGCGGTGTTAACGTGCCTGCAGGCAGCATTGGCGAGCCGATCTGCATGATGGGCCGCCAGGTCAGCCACGCATCATCAGCATCTTCAGCGATAGGGAATCGTGCACCGGTGCGTACGGGTTCGCCGGCGTTGTCGGGTGTTGCGACTGAGACGCCGCCGACGAGCAGTGCTTCAAGTGAGTCGACTCGGATGTCAACGCCGGTGAGTCCGACGCTGGTGTCGAGACCGCCGTCATCCCAGAAGCGACTGTTGGTGCGGACGATCGGCGTGAAGGCTTCATCGATGTGCGCGCGAGCTTCGACGGCTGTGCCATCACTCGCGAGTGCAACGCTCAGGACGGTACCAATGCGGACCTGTCGATAGCGGATCGGTGCGCCGGGATGCAGGCTGCCGCGTTGCGGCGCCTGCAGCACGATTTCGAGATCGCCGGCATGAATGGACTCGACCACTGGCGGCGTGTTGAGACCGAGGAACCTGCGTACCGGGCGTCCTGCGCCTGGGCGCACGGCGATGTAGCGTGTGCCGGTAATGGTATCGAGGCCGGTGATGTTGGTGAGTCCGACTTGCGGGCGCACGATCCAGAACTGTGTGCCGCCGCGTGCGATGTCGTTGGCGTGTCGTTCGACGCGCAGCCGGACGTCAATGCCGTCAAGGTCTGGCGCAATGGCAATGTCATCGACGCGACCGATGTCGATGCCTCGGTAGCGCACGACATCGCCGGGCTCAAGACCGTAGCCATCGTCAAAGCGCACGGTGACATGGACGCCGCGCTGCGTCCAGGCTTGGGCGGCAAGCCAGGCCGCGACGATGAGTGCGGCGATGGGAACGAGCCAGATCAATCTGGTCGTGCGTTGATCGTGCACGGTTGCGGTGGGATGGTCATTCGCGTTCATGAGGCATCTTCATCCCAGATGACATGCGGATCGAAACTCGCGGATGCAAGCAGGCTGAGGATAACAACGGTTGTGAATGCAATGGCGGCCGGGCCGGGCGTGAGTTCAACGAGATCGCGCAGTTTGAGAGCGGCCACGAGGATGGCGACCAGCAGGACATCAAGCATGCCCCAACGACCCGTGAACTCAACGATGCGATATGTCGTCGCCTTGTGGTGAGCGCCGAGCCAAGACGGACTGAGGTTAAGCACGAGCAGTGCGACGAGTTTGCCGACGGGCAACACAACAGAGCAGAGGAAGACGATGCCCCCGACAAACCAGTAGCCGTGCGCGAAAAGCGATGTCACACCTTCGATCACGCTGGACTCGTTGACGCGTCCAAGTTGTTCCAGCCGGAGTATCGGTAGCGCGATGGCGAGCGGGTAGAGGATGAGGCCGGCGAGCGCGAGAGCGGCGGTGCGCGGCGCGCTGTCAGCGCGCTGGTTGCGCGGACGGAGTCGTTCCTTGCATCGTGCGCACGCGACGCGTTGTCGGCGCTGTGATTCTGGCCAATGCTGAACGAGCCCGCAGCGCGGGCAGGCATGGAGCGCGGGAGGCATAGGGATAGTGTAAGCGGGAAGGGAGAAGGGAAGAGCGAGAAGGGATTCGTAGGGCGGGGTCTTTGACCCCGCCGTTTGTTGTTACTGGTGATTCACAGGAAACGCCGGGTCTGGGCAACGCGAAGGCCCGGGTTGGGGCATGCGCCGTGTTGGCGTGCGTGCGAATGCGTACACCGCTCGAAGACGGCGGGTTCGGAGAACCCGCCCTACGGAGAAGGGACAGGAACGAAGGCAGAAGGCATGTAGGGCGAGGTCTTTGACCCCGCCGTTTGTCGTTACTGGTGATTGACAGGAAACGCCGGGTCTGAGCAACGCGAAGGCCCGGGTTGGGGCATACAACGTGTTGGCGTGCGTGCGAATGCGCACACCGCTCAAAGATGCCGGGTTCAGCAGAACCCGGCCTACACGGCTCGACCTACGACTCCCGACTCCCGAATCCCGAATCCCGATTCCCGATTCGCCGCTTTCTTCCCAATATCCCTGCGTCTCGGGCGTCATCAATACAGCACACCGTCCGAAGCGGGGTGGTGTGACCGACACATCAGGTCTGTTGTTCAAGGAGTCACCTCATGCGCGTCTTCTCGCTGTCGTCATGCGCGGCCGTTGCGGCCTTTTCGTTGACGTTAACTTCACCATTGCTGGCGCAGGAGGTGTCATCGACGCCGGGCGTCATCGATGCGGTCACGGTTTATCGCGGGCAGGCGCTCGTGACGCGTGAGATTCCGGTGTCAGGCGATGCAGGGCTGCGAGAGATCGTGGTGACGGATCTGCCGGTCCATATTGTGTCAAGCAGCATGTACGCGGAGTCGCCGGACGGTCTGGAGATCAGGTCGATTCGATACCGTGAGCGTGCGGTGCAGGCGGATGTGCGTGATGACGTTCGCGTGATTGACGAGACGATCGCGTCGTTGCAGCGTGCAATCGAGGTGAACCGAAACGACGCCGGAATTCTCGATGAGCAGCGCGCCTATCTTCGCCAACTCGAAACGTTCACCGCGCAGACTGCAACGGCAGAGTTGACGACGAGCGTACTTGATCCGGCGGATCTCAAAGAGATGACGGCGTTCCTGTTCGCGGAACGCAAGGCACTCGCGACGTCCCGGCTGGAACTCGAACAGCAGGCGCGCGACCTTAATGCACAGATCGCAACATTGAAGCACGAACGGAATCTTCTGACCGATACTTCATCACGCACTGCGCGGGAAGCAATCGTCTTTGTGAACGTGCCCGCAGACACTGCGGGAACCGTTCGCCTTCGCTATCTCGTGGAAAATGCATCGTGGTCGCCGTCGTATACGGTACGTGCACTGTCGGATGCGGACGACATGACGGTTGAGTACAGCGCATCGGTTCGACAGCGGAGCGGCGAAGCGTGGAACAACGTTGAGTTAACGTTGTCGACGGCGTTTCCATCGTTGACGGCGGAAGCGCCTGACCTCACGCCATTGTCCGTGGTGTTGCAACAGATTGCGCCGCAAGGTGTGTTCCAGCCGGAAGCGTATGCGCGTCGTCGAGGCGAGATCATGCAGCAGCAGCGCGTGCTGGGCGCAGGTCGTGCGGCGGTGGTCATGGAGAAATCCAAGGACCTCAATGTGCACCTGGCGGAGATTGATCGAGGCCTGAATGATCTGGCGGGTCAGTTGCAGGTGCTGGAACTGGGGGCGGCAATTGCCACGAATGACATGGTCGGCGGCCAGGCGATCGTGGTGGATTCGACGGTGACGGAAGGGTTGAGTGTGAGCTACGACCTTGATGGTCGCCTGTCGTTGCCAAGTCGATCGGATCAGCAATTGCTTCGCATTGCGCAGGTTGATCTCGATGCGTCGATCGCGAAGCTCGCGTCGCCGGTGCTCACGGATTTCATCTATGAGCAGGCGGAAGCGATGAACGAGAGTGGCATGGTGTTCCTCGCGGGTCCGGTGGCGAGTTACATGGACGGTCGGTTTGTCGGGAACGGTGATCTGCCGACGGTGGCCGCCGGCGAGTCGTTTGACGTCGGGTTCGGTATCGATTCCTCGTTGCGTGCACGGCGTGAGCTTGTGAACAGCACGGAGACGGTACAGGGCGGGAACAAGATCGTGGAATTCACGTATCGCCTTGTCGTCGAGAACTTCAATGGTGGTGCAGTGCCGTTGCAGCTGCAGGATCGCATGCCGACAAGTGACGGCGCGGATCTGCGTGTGACGTTCCTTGATTCATCGATCGACCATGCGCTGAATGCCGACGGGATCGTGCGTTGGAATGTGGATGTGCCGGCGGGATCAGGCGACGATGCGTTCGTCGTGACGTACACTTTCCGCATGGAGCATGACAAGCAGATGATTCTGGCGGGGAGTTAGGGATTCGGGATTCGGGTTTCGTAGGGCGGGGTCTCTGACCCCGCCGTTTGTCGTTCATCGTTGTTCGTTTGACATCTGTCGTAGAGAACGCCGGCCATTATTGGGGCAGAACATATCATGCGCTGGTTGCCCAAAGGAACACATGAGTGGGACAAATTCATCACCCCAG
>JBCCFX010000050.1:0-20126 GCA_039029515.1 Planctomycetota bacterium | reverse complement strand
GCCTGCCCGGGCGCCGGTGCCTGCGGCGGGATGTACACCGCGAACACGATGGCTTCGGCGATCGGGCGATCGCATCGCTTCATTCACCATCCTGACGTGCGCGCCGAACAACACCATGGCGCCGATACATGATCGCATGCCGGTGATCATCGATGCTGCGGACCATAATCGCTGGCTCGATCCTGCATGTGATGATGTCGCTGCAATTCGTGATTTGCTCGGCCCATGTCCTGACACATGGCTGACACCAGCGCCATCCGCTTGAACGTCTGATAATCCGCGATCTCGCCGACATGCGCCGTTTCGACACAAGTTCAGTTGCGCCGCGATGCGCCCGATCTATACTGGCGGAGCACCGTGGTGGTGCTTCGCCGATCCTCCGGGAACCCAGATCGACGAATGGAGAAAGAACGGATGCGCGCAGACTCAGTCCAGTCGAATTGTTGTCGTGCGCACCGACTCGCTATGGGCATCGTTGCCTTGGCGTGCATCCTTGCCACGAACGCATTGGCTCAAGTCGAAACGCTGGAACACCATGTCATGAGCGTTGACGTTGCAGACGTCAGCGTCGCGGCGCCGCTGCGCGGCCGGAGCGCAGTCCATGGCACAATCGTGCAGGTTCCTGGCGCAGCCTGGGTTCGACTCGACCTCTCATCGATCCGCCTCGGCACGGCCGGCGTCGATGGTGCGCCCACCGTCTTACGGCTGACATCGTTGCAGGACGGCGCGGTGCAATTGCTCGATGCGAACAATCTCGAGCAGTGGCGTGGAACTTCCGCATACTTCAATGGTGGCATCGTTGCTGTGGACGTGATCGCCGATGCTGGCGCCGCGTCATCGTTGATCGACATGGAACGCGTGTGGTATGGAGAAACGACCAACGCAGGCGGTGGTTCCATCTGCGGGTCAACGGACAACCGATGGCTGTCCGATGATCCGCGCGTCGGGCGCATCGGGCCAGTCGGGTGCACCGCGTGGTTGATTGATGATGCACAACGGTGTTTTCTCTCTGCCGGTCACTGTGCGTTGTCGCTGGGCAATGACGTGGTTCAATTCAATGTGCCACTCTCCACCGGGTCCGGGCAGTGGAATCATCCTCCGCCGTCTGATCAGTACATCATTGATCAGTCGTCCCTCCAGACGAATCAAGGACAGGGCATTGGCAATGACTGGGCATACTTTGGCTGCTATCCGAACTCGACGACAGGACTGACGCCTGCGCAGGCACAAGGCGCATGGTTCGAACGCGCTGCAACCGCGGTGCCTGAAACGCCAGCCGGCATTACGATCACGGGATTCGGCACGACGGCACTGCCGGCACCGTTGACGTGGAATCAGGTGCAGAAGACCCATGACGGCGCGCTGCTGTCGAGTTCCGGAACCACGTTGAAATACGATGCTGATACAACCGGCGGCAACTCCGGCTCGCCGGTCATCGATATTGCGACTGGCCAGGCGATCGGTATTCACACGCACGGTGGATGTAATTCACTTGGCGGCAACTTTGGCACGAGCGTCGACCATCCGTCCGTGATTGCGGCCATCGCGAATCCGCTGGGCGTTTGTGCCGGTGTGGTCCCGACGAATGACTCGTGCGCGACCCGGCTTGACATCGGTCTCGGCACGATTCCGTTCACGACGATTGGCGCTGCGACCGGCCCGCTTGATGCCACCTGTGGCGACTTCACCCACGATATCTGGTTCGATATCCACGCGCCGACGCGCGGTCGGCTCTTCATTGACGTCACCAAGTCAACATTTCCCGTCGCAGCCGCGGTCTACGACACAACGTGTCCAGTGGCTGCGGACGATGCCGTCCTCTGCGTCGCACTTGATGATGCGACCGCCGAAGAACTGACGCTCGAAACCGATGGCGATGGCCGCTTCGCGCTTCGAGTCGGAGGTCTCAGCAACGGGCAGGGCGTCGGAGTCCTCGATATCGCATTCGTGCCCGCGTGCCCCGGCGACTGTTCGCCTGTCCGTGCGGACGGTTCGTACGGCAACGGCGTGGTCAACCTCGATGATGTGATCACCATGCTCACGAATTGGGGAAGCGATTTCGCGCCCGGTGATATTCAGCCGGCTGAAGAGAACTCGATCGGCAATGGCGTGATCAACGTCGACGATCTGATCGAATTGCTCCTGCAATTCGGGCCGTGCGACGACGCCTGAGCAACTCAGTCCGGCGTATCGGCTGCATTGGCGGGCGGTGCCGGCGGCCCTTCCAGAATGGCGGTGATTTCATCGTGTCGCGCTAACGCGAGCGCTGCGCCTTCATCGTCACCGAGTCTGGTCAGCACACGCGACAATTGATACCACGCTTCGTACAGCGCGGGATTGAGCGTCGTTGCTTTCGTGAGTTGATCGCGCGCATCCTCAAATCGATTCTGCAACGTCAGAACTTCGCCGTATCGGGCGTGTGCTTTGGCCACGGATTGCTTTCGCGCCGGAACGCCGGTCTGAAGTTCAATGGCACGCTGAAAGGACGTCGCGGCAACGTCGAGTTCATTCTCATCCATCGCGATCAGGCCGAGCGCGAAGTGTGTATCGCCTTCGTTCGGTTGGAACGTCAGGTGCATCCGGAACATCTGCTTGGCCTCGCTGAGCTGCCCGAGGTAGTACGCGGCCCAGCCGTTGAAGTAGTAGCTCGCGTAGTAGTCAGGCGAAACCTCGATCGCGGTGTCGAAGTGTTCGCGTGCCAGCGCATAGCTCTTTTCCTCGTGATAGCTCAAACCCTGCAGGAATCGGGCCTGACCATTCTGCGGGTTGTTATTCAGGTACCGCGTGAGTTCGAGGCGAGCGACGCCGGTCTCGCCGCGACGGATTCGGTCGAAGATCCGCGCGAGGGGCGGCGGCAGTGGGTCCAGGGTTCGCGGAGCCGCCGATGTGGACGTGCCGTTGGGGGTCGTATTGGCTGGAACGTCATCTGCCGGTCTGGTCTCGGCGGCAGTCTCGGCGGCATCGGCCGTTGTGGACGCTGTAGTGGCCGGGCTCTGTTCGCGGCATCCGATCACCCCTGAGCATGCGGTCAATGCGAGGAGCAAAATGGCCGGAAGACGGTGCCGGCGACCCTGGCGCCGGCTGGTGAGCGGGGTGGCGTCAAAGATACCTATCGGACCCAATTCATTTCGCGGCAGCATCTTGGCCTCAACAGCGTAGAGAAGGAGGGAAATCGAGGTATTTCGATAAGGGATTAGTGTCAAAACAGGCTGGAAACTCCGGGATTTCCGGCACCCAGAATGAGCAGGTCTTCCCTTATAGTAGTCCGTGGAGAGGTCCCCGGTTGAGGAGCCGGGTGCCAAAAGGGGTGCGCGAAGGCGCGCGGCATGCAGGAGGAACGAAAGACAATGCGTGGTCAATTCAGGCAAACGCCTGTGAGGATGTCGCTCATGCTGCTTGCGGTAGCGTCAGCATCAGCGGTCTATGCTGGCAGCGTGACACCCACGCAGCCCGCGATCGGGGAACCGATCCCCGGCCTCACCAAGATGGAACAGGACATGTTCGACAAGGGCAAGATCCAGTTCGAACGTGTGCTTACCGTCGCCGACGGCCTCGGGCCGATCTTCAACCGCGAGAGCTGCGTCGCATGTCATATCAATCCGACCGGTGGGTCCGGGACGCAGACCGTGATTCGCTTCGGTGCCGATGACGGCATGACCTTTGACAACCTCTTCTTCGAAGGTGGACCGGTGTTGCAGCTTTCAGCCAGCAACATCGACTGCCAGGAGACGATTCCCGCGAGCGCCAATGTGTTCACCGAACGCATCACGCCGAGCGGCATTGGTGGCGGCCTGATCGAATCGATCGATGACGCCGATCTGTCGGTCCTTGAAGATCCGACCGACGCGGACATGAACGGTGTCAGCGGTCGCACGAATATCGTGACTCCGTTTGAGAACCCCGTTCCGCGCGTCGGGCGATTCGGATGGAAGTCCGGCTTCGCCACGCTGAACTCGTTCTCCGCTGACGCGGCTCGCAACGAGTCAGGCATCACCAACATCTTCATTCCGCTCGAGAACGACCCGAACGGTTTTGATCCGCCGTCGCTCGGTGCGCCCGATGACTGCGATACCGTCATGGATCCAGAAGACGAATTCGATGCCGACGGCTTTTATTACTTCGAACGCGGCGCTCAGTTCCTTCGCTTCACCGCAGCACCGCCGCAGACGCCGAAGTCCGGCATGACCGGCGAGACGATCTTCAACACGATCGGCTGTAACGAATGCCACACCTCCAGCTTCGTGACGTCGACGGATCCGTCGATCTCCGAGTCGCTGCGTGGGATCGCGATTCGTCCCTATTCGAACTTTCTGCTGCACGACATGGGTGACTCTGGTGACCCGATGGTCGAGCCGGGTGCCGAGCGAGGCGAAGTCCGCACGCCGGCCCTCTGGGGCTTGCGCGTTCGCGACCAGTTGTGGCACGACGGTCGGATTTCCGGCAGCACCTTCGAGGAAAAGGCTGACCTCGCCATCCTCGAGCATGGTGCCGCGAACAGTGAAGGTGCCGCATCCGCAGCCGCGTATACCGCGCTGACGCAGATGGAGAAGGATCAAGTCATCGCGTTCCTCGGGTCGCTTGGCCAGCGGGAATTCGATTCTGATTCGAGCGGCACCGTCGAGTTGAACGACTACATGGATTTTCGTGCGTGTCAGGGTGGTGGTCCGTACACCGCCGATGATCCGTGTGCGATTCATGATATTGATCAGGACGGCGACGTTGACCCGGATGACTTCGCCTCGTTCCTGACCGTGTATTCAGGCGACCTCGTCGATTGCAACAGCAATGCGTTGCCGGACCTGGCGGACATCGTCGCCGGTACGAGCGCTGATGCAAACGGGAATGCAATTCCCGATGAGTGTGACTGTGCAGCGGACTGTACGCCGGACAACGGCGACGGAACGTTCGGTAACGGTGTTGTGAACATCGATGACGTCCTTGCGGTGATCAACGCATTCGGTAGCGCGGATTCGCGATGCGATGTCGCGCCCCAGTTCATCGATGGAACATTTGGAAACGGCATCGTGAATATCGATGACGTGCTGGCAGTGATTAATAACTTCGGACCCTGTAGTCCGTGATCGGGACCGGATTGAGTACGACGCGAGTCGTCCCGGTACAACGCCCCATCGCGGTGTGAGTCATGGAGACTCACGAAGAGTAAGGAAGGCCCTTCACCATGAATAGAAACCAGACCATCGCACTTCTGGTGGGATCGCTTTTTGCGGTTCCCGCTATGGCGGGAGGCTGGGTTGACTTCGTCGATGAAACGACGCAGCGCCTTGGCATTCCCGCGAACTCGCCGTCTCTGACGACGACCGACTCTGAGGAGAAGGATTACGCATGGGGCGACGTTGACATGGATGGCGACATCGATGTCGTGGTCGTCCGCAAGCAGCCGTTCACCTCGACCGGCAAGCGCACCAACGTCCTGCTCATGAACGAAGGTGTCGCGGACGGTCAGGCGATCGACGGCGTCTTCGTTGACCGAACCACCCAGTTCGCAACCGCATCGGATGTCGGCGGCGATCAGGGTTTCAACACCCCGACGAACGACCGTGACGTGCAACTCGTCGACCTGACCGGCGACGGCCTGCTCGACATCATCACGGCGACGACACTGTCGGACGGCGATGCGCTTCACCTCAAGAACCCGCGTGTCTACGTCAACCTTGGCTTCAATGGTGATGGCAGCTGGCGTGGTTTCAGGTACGAGTCCGCTCGTATCCCGGAAATGGAAGCCGGCCCCGCAGCACCGCGTTTCTGCTCGGTCTCTGCAGGCGACGTCGACGGTGACGGCGATCAGGACCTCTACTTCGGCGATTACGACTCCGGCGGCGGCCAGATCATCGACTTCAACAACCGCCTGCTCATCAACAACGGCAGCGGCTTCTTCACCGATGAAAGCCTCACCCGCATGGGCAAGATCCACAACTACAGCAGTGGTGGACCGGATAACTATCTCAAGGCTGCGTTCGGCGCTGCCAGCATCATCGTTGACATGAACAACGACGGTCGTGCAGATGTCGTGAAGCAGACGTCGCTCAATGCGCCGACGCATATCGCGATCGTCTACAACAACATCAACAACAGCGAAGGTGCGGACGGCTTCTTCAGCGACTATGACGAGCTCTACAACGTCGCGCCGTACTTCGTCTCCGCCGGCCATCTCAACGATGACGGCATCCTTGACCTCGTCATTACCGACGATGGTACCGACCGCTACCTGCTCTCCACCGGCATCGGTGGCGACGGTCAGGTCAACTTCTCGCAGAACACCATGCCGTCCGCAACCGGCGGCTTCGGTGGCAACTCATGGATCGCCGACCTCAACAATGACGGTTTCAACGACATCATCCAGACGGATGTTGACGTCGACATCGCCGGCTGCAGCCGTCGTATGCAGATCTACCGCAACAGCGGTGGCTCGAACCCGTCATTCACCGAAGAAGGTCAGGTCATCCCGTTCGCGGATTCTGACGGTACCCACGATGTCGCTGTGTTCGACATCAACGGTGACGGTTGGCTGGACATGATCGTGGGTCGTTGCAACACCACTGAGGTGTACATGAACAACCCGCCGATCGGTCTGACATTCCTGTACCCGAACGGTCGTCCGGTCTTCATCGAGCCGTCCACCACGACCACGTTTGACATCGAACTCAACGCCATCGGCGGTTCGACCGTCGAGCCGGGTTCAGGTCAGCTCTTCGTGTCCATCGACGGTGGCCCGTTCAACCCGGCCGTGACCGTTGATCAGGGCGGCAACATGTACGAAGCCCAGATCCCTGGCGTTGATTGCGCCGAAGACGTTCGCTACTACGTCGAAGCGGAACTCGTGGGCGGCGGTACGTTCACCGATCCTGCAGGTGCTCCGGCGTCCTTCTACACCGCGATCGCGGCCGAAGGTCAGGAACTTGCATTCCGTGATGAATTCGAAGGCGCTGTCGACACCTGGACGATCCAGAACGACGGTTCGCTCTCGAGTGGTGCATGGGAACAGGCTGAGCCGGTCACCGAACTCTTCGGTGGCGTGACTTCTGCCCCGGGTGCGGACAGCACGCAGGGCGCAGCCAACGTGCTCGCGTTCGTGACTCAGAACGGTGACGGTACGTCAGCGGGTGCCAACGATATCGACGGTGGCCCGACCTACCTCATCTCACCGACCATTGACCTCTCGGGTACCGACGGTACCGTGTCGTTCGATCGCTGGTTCGCCAGCCTGAGCCCGGGCGGCACGCACATCCCCGACTTCCTCGAAGTCGAAATCTCCAACGACAACGGTGCCAACTGGGTGCCGGTCCCGGCGATGACCACCGGTGGTACGAACGCCCAGTGGGAAACCGCGTCGTTCGTCGTCGGTGACTATGTCACGCCGACCTCGGAGATTCGTGTGCGCTTCATCGCTTCGGACAGCCCGAACAACTCGATCACGGAAGCCGGCATCGACGACTTCCAGGTTGAGTCGCTCGTCTGCAATGAAGATCCGACCCCCGCATGCCCGGCAGACTCCGCTCCGGATAACGGTGACGGAACGTTCGGCAATGGCGTGGTCAACATCGATGACCTGCTCGACGTCATCAACCGCTTCGGTGAAGCCGGCGGCCCCGCCGACTCCTCGCCGGATAACGGTGATGGCACCTTCGGCAACGGCATCGTCAACATCGACGACCTGCTGAACGTCATCAACAGCTTCGGTGCGTGCCCGGCGTAAGCCTGAAACGACCCAAAGTTGGGTGTATTGCTTACTCAAGACCCCGGTCCGCATCTGCGGATCGGGGTCTTTTCGTTGGGGAAGGGAGAAGTGAAAAGCGAAGAGGGAAGAGGGAAGAGCGAGAAGCGAAGAGTGAAAAGGGAAAAGCGATGAAGGAACAGGCGCTTACAGACAAACTGAATGATGCCTGGTCGATCTCATCGTGCCTTCCTTGCTCTGTTGCTATTCCCTCTTCGCTCTTCCCTTCTCACTACTCCGCCACCCACACCTTCTTCCCATCCACATACGTCGTGCGGACGCGAATCGATGACCAGTCAACCTCCGCGCCGAACGGCGAGCCGTCAAGCACGATGAAATCTGCTCGGGCGCCAGGTGCGATCACGCCGAGTCGACCTTCCTGCTGAATGCCATACGCGGCCGATGACGTGTACGCGCGCAACGCTTCGGCGACCGTGATGTTCTCCTGTGTCTGCCAGAACGTGCCATCAAGAATGCGACCGGTCACCGCCGTCTCCATACCCAGGAGTGGGTTGATCGTGACCACCGGCCAGTCTGAGCCGAACACCAGCACCGCGCCCGCATCAAGCAGGCTCTTGTAGGCGTAGCTCGACCGGCAGCGCTGTTCACCGAGATAGTCCTCTGCGTAGCGGCCATCATCTGCCTTGTGAAACGGCTGCATCGACGCAATGACGCCGCGTTCCGCGAAGATGGGAATGTCTTCCGCGCGAAGATGTTGTGCGTGTTCGCTGCGCGGTCGGGCAGTTCGGACGTCCTCGCCGTACGTCATCATCACCATGTCGAGCAGAGCGCGGTTCGCTTCATCGCCGATCGCATGCACGATCGGTTGAAGGCCGCCACGCATGGCGCTCACGATGTTCGTCGCGAACTGACCATCTTCCACGCCTGCCGCCCAGAGGCCGCTCCAGTCCGGCCGTTCCGGCTCGTTGTTAAGAAACGGCGCGGTCATCATCGCCGTCCGTGAACCAAGGCTGCCATCGAGATACGCCTTCGCGCCGTTGATTTCGATGAAGCCCGGCAGGCCGTCGAAATTGTCGCGAGCGCGGACGACGCGCATCCAGTCATCAGCCGTGACATACAGGTAGAAACGAACGGGCGGCGCGCCATCGCGGGCGAGTCGTTCGTACGCATCAAGATCGGTCAGCGATGGAATGTCGGCGACGGTCGTGACGCCGTTCGAGAGTGCGTGATCCATCGCGCGGCGCAGCGCGGCCACATCGTCGTTGAGGTCGGGCTGCGGAATGAAGCGTCCAACGAGGCTCATCGCTGACTCGCGCAGGATGCCGGTCGGTTCGTTGGTGACCGGATCGCGATCGATGACGCCGCCAACTGGATTCTCAGGACCATCGGCGGTGATGCCGGCGATCTCCAGCGCTTTCGAGTTCACGATGGCGGAGTGTCCATCCATGCGCGGGAGGAACAGCGGTCGGTCGCCTGTGACGTCATCGAGCCAGTCCTTCGTCGGCTGCTCGATGCTCGGCCAGCTTTCGGTGGACCATCGTCCGCCGAGGATCCACGCATCCTGGGGCAGCGCTGCCGCCCAGTCGGCGACACGGGCGATGAAGTCCATCTTGCTGTCGGCTTCGCGGAGTTGCAGTTGGCTGAGTTGTTGACCGCCACCGAGCATGTGCACATGGCTGTCGATGAGGCCCGGCAGGACGACCGCGCCGTTGACATTGATGATCTCGGTGTTGGGGCCGGTGAAGTCATCCACGGTCTCGCCGACGTGAATGAACGCACCATCGCGGATGGCGGCGGTGGGGGCGAACGCCGGGAGGCCATCGGACCAGATCCGGGCGTTGACGATGACGGTGTCTGCGGGAGCGGCGTCCTGCGGTGCGGCGGCGACGGAGCTCGTGGCGGCGAGCAGGAGTGCGGGGATGAATGCGGGGGAGCGATGCATGGCGATGGCCTCCGAAGGGGTCAGGGTGCAACGTGAGCATTGTCGGGCGGTTGGGTGCCGGTCGACAAGGGGCGCGTTGGTTTCCGGGCGTCAGGCGGTGGTTGGGGTCCGGGAAAACGGGCCGCCGGCGACCGTCATGGGGAGGTCGCCAGGAGGCTGCGATTGGCTGGCGTGAAGGCCTTGCCACGGGTCGGCGGTGTGGTAAACTTCCCGGTCTCGCGACGCGGGTGTAGCTCAGTGGTAGAGCGTCACGTTGCCAACGTGAATGTCGTCGGTTCGAATCCGATCACCCGCTTTGGACGGAAGTGGAAAGATGAGGCGGCTGCTGACGAAAGTCAGCGGCCGTTTTTCGTTGGAGAGGATTCTGGACGGCTGACGTGCAATCAGATCCGATTCACATCCCTGCCAGCCGAACAAAGGTCTCGCTGGCCACGTTCGGATCCCTCGGATTCGTCGTGCTGGGTATCGCCCTGTTTGTGACGTCAACGAGCATTGTTGTCAGTGCGGTCGGCATCATGTGTACTGTGGTGTTTGGCTGCTTTGTCGTGCTCGGGGTGATCGACTTCTTCGGCGGCATACGCGGGCTCACGATCGATATCGATGGCATCGACATGCACTCGAGCATGTTCGCAACTGTGCACATTCCGTGGCAGACGATTGAGGGCATTCGACGGGTGCATGTCAACGCCGAGCCGTTCGTGGCGATCGACGTTGTTGACACGGATGCAGTCTTCTCCAACGCATCGCGACTGCGACGTATGCTCATGAAGGCGAATGTCAATCTTGTCGGTTCGCCTTATGCCATTGGGTCTCAATCTTTGCAGATCGATTCGAATGCCCTCTACGAGCTCCTCTTCGATGCGCACAAGGCACTGGGAAACCAGACGTGATGACGACTCGAGACGAAATCGCACGACAAATCGCTCGACGAGCAATTCCCCAACATGGACCGGGGAAGCCGGCGTTCGGACGTTGTTGCGTGCTTGTGAAGAATTCGAACGCCCGTGAGAATCAAAGTCGTCGGGATCGGAGAACCCGCCCGACGTAACTGCGAGGAGGCTCAATGTGAGTTTCGACGCGTTCCTTCAGCGATTCGCGGACGGTGAGCGGGCGGAAGCAAATCGGGCCGGCGTGATGGCAGTGTTGGATCGGACGGACCATCGTGGCCCCGATGAGTTCGGGTTCTTCATCGTGAAAACCTCTGATGGACACGAGGTCGAATTCTCAGCAAGCGGGCTTGATGGCAGTGAGCCTTTCGAGTCATGCGCATTCCACCTGCGTGGACTCAGCCAGAGAGTCTCGAATCTCATCTACAGCGTCGCCGAGTCTGGCGAGATGGTGATCTTGCATTCATCCGAGGACGCGGTTGTATACGTCTTTACTGACGAAACGATCGTACACCTTCCGGCCGATCTCACTGACAGTTTCACGCCCGTAGTCATTCGATCTCCCGCCGAACTGCATGCAGGTCTGGCCGGCGGCTTCGACGGGTGGTCCAACTATCGTGATCGGGTGTTTCCACGGAAGTGAGTTCAGTATTGACCGTGGTTGCACAGGTTGTCGATTCGTTCCGGTCTATGACTCCCTGCGCCTCAACCAGTTGAGCAGCCGCGCACTATCGCTACCGGTTGAGGTCGTCTCCTCGGTTGTGGTAATCGGCCCGGACCACACAAACGCATTGCTGCCCGCCGGCCCGTCCCATGCTGTCACCGGTTTGTCCACACACGACCAGCCACCGCCGCCTTGACCGCGGTCGACGGCCCAGAGAACGATGCGGTCGGCGAAGAGATCTCGAATGAACTCGATCACTCGCTCCGTAATCCACGTCGCCGCTTGCATGTCACTCAACGTCGCATCGTACGGGTTTACGTGATGATGGGTCACGTGCTCAATGACGACAGTTGCTTCGTCGCCGTCATCGTAGATCGTCAGATCTCCGACGTCAGGGCAGCGTGCGCTGAACGTCACAATGGGTTTGGGTGGCGAATCGACGTGAAAGGATGATTCACCAAATTCAGCGCGCAACGCGGGGATGAGAACGTCACGAATGGACATGGAGGCGCCTCTCTGAGTCCCGTAGCCCTTCTTCGCTGAAGCCGGCGTACGAATCACATTACGACGACCAGAACTTCCACCATGGTGATTTCGCCGGTTGCGAAGCGATTCTCGGTTGCGTTGGCGCACCCTGTCCCGTGTACGAATCCAACATCGTCCGGCCCTCGGCGTACTTGGTCGTCAACATGTCAAGCTCCGACTGCGGATCGATGACGGCGTCCAATTGCGCATCAAAACATAGCAATGGCGATTGCTTCTGAATGTCGGCGACGCATTGCAGAACGTGCCTCATCAGGTCATCAGATGACCCTGCAATCGGGTTGTAGGTCGCATGAAGTATGAGAATCGCGCCCTCATTGTCGATGTCTGCCGACCGAGCCGGCCCAAAGTCGGGGACATCCATCAGCGGAAAATGTCGGTCAACGATGGCTTCGATATCAACACCCTGGATCGCACGCTCCAGGAGTGCAATCTGTTCCTCGGTCGGCTCTTCGATGAGGTCGTAGACTTCGTTGGCATCCGAGTCTTTGGGGTAGAGATACAGGTCATAACTCACGGAAGTGTCCTTTGCCGGTGGCGTCGCGCGGGAACCATGCGAATCGATGTTCAAGCCTTGAGTCAGTCGCCGGCCATGATACGCTTCCCTCAACCCGGGAGGAACACCATGCGCACTTCTCATCACGTCATCGCCTTGACCGCACTCACGCTCGTCGCCACCACCTACGCCGGCGTGACGCCGATCACCGTCGTCAATCCCGGGTTCGAGGACATCACCGGCGAGTCGCCGGTCAACGAGTTCACGTTCGGGCCGCTCAACGGTTGGGACCTCTACGAAGACCCGATCGGGCTCACCGATGGTGGCAACGGCCCGACGTTTTTCATCGGCACGCTCACACCGTTCGAAGATGATCCTGTCGGCAATCCGGGCGTATTCGTGAACTTCCCCGATGGCGCGCCGGTAGGCAATCGCGTCGCGATCGCGTTCAACTTCGTCGGCAGTGATGGCATTGGCACCTACGGACTTCAGCAGACACTCGCTGATACGCTTCAGCCGTCGACGATGTACACGCTTGAAGTCGAAGTCGGCAACATCACGACCGGCACGGCGATGAGCGGACAGACGTTCTTCCTTGAAGGTTTTCCCGGCTACCGCGTGGAACTTCTCGCGGGCGGTCAGGTGCTGGAATGTGATGACAACACGCTCGCCGGCAGCATTCCGGATGGCGAATTCGCAACGAGTACGGTGACGTTCACGACCGGGACGATGCATGATCAACTCGATCAGCCGCTCGGCATTCGTCTGATCAACCTGAATGAGATCGACGCGATGTTCCCGGGTTCGGATCTCGAAGTGGACTTCGATGACGTTCGGCTGACGGCGATGCCGGTCTCGCTGCCATGTCCATGGGACTGTGCGCCGGCGGGCGGGAACAGTGAAGTCAACATCGATGACCTGCTCGCGGTCATCAATGCGTTCGGTTCGATGGATACGGCCTGTGACAACGCCCCGGAGAACGGCGATGGCACGTTCGGCAATGGCATCGTCAATATCGATGACCTGCTCGGCGTGATCAACAACTTCGGTGCGTGTCCGTAGCGTGCGGCGACGACGACCGAATCAGTCCGCACTGCTGACAAGATGCATGCCGACGAGTCGCGCGACGAGAATCGCCATGTAGAACTGGCCGACGATCGCCTCGACGCCGGCAAGCATGCGCGATGCGGGAATCATGGGAACGATGTCCCCGTAGCCGAGCGTGGTGATGGTGATGAAGCTGTAGTACACCGCAATGTCACCGGCCTGACTCGCTATGCTGACGTCGTCCCCGACTTCCGTCAGCACTTGATACGCGCCGGGAACAAGACACTCGAGCAATCCGGCGACGGAGGCAAACCAGAGCGCGAGGATCAGGTATGTGCACATCGAGCACGCGATCAGATTCGCGGTGACCGCGCGTGCGGCAAACAAAGCACGCAGCAGTTCAACAACGATGAATGCCAGAAAGATGATATCGGAAACATGATCGGTCACCGTAATGATGTCGCCGGTCAGGAACTCGCGGGCCACCTTTGTCGCCACGGCGGGAACCGCGAGCAGGAATCCGATGATGAGTACACGATGACTGTGACCGACCGCATGGACCGATGTCAGCATCACGCCGCTGAAGAAGACGGTCATGAGCACCGATCCCAGTACGCCGGGCGGTGACGGATCGATCAGGTTCAGAATGGGAATGCAGACTATCATGGCCATGAGCAAGGCCAGCACGATGAAGAAGCTACGATCGTTTGCGGTTGCTGTCGTCATACCCGAGCGATATCGGCGAAGCGGTGGCGAGTTCATGAAGGGTGACAGCGGACGCCTCGTGAATGGCTGTCATCATGACGCTCAAGCACGTGATTGAACTGATCGGTGCCGGCTGCCGGATGCTGGCCGGGACGTCACAAGTCATTCACACCTGCTGGTGGCATGCGAGGTGTGTATGGCAGTGAGCAAACGTCGAATTCGGCACGGGTCCGGACACGTTGGCGTTGCGCGTTGGCGATACGCTCGTTCTACGTGACATGTGAATTGCATTGCCGGAGGAAGTGACATGCGAAACATGCTGAGTGTCGTTGTGCTGATAGCCATGGTCATTGGGTTAGACCAAGGCCTGCGTGGGCCGGACGGTGCTCCGGGCGACCTTTCGAGTTCAACGCAATCAACACTGACGACGTTGTATGCGCACGATCCCGTCCAGCGCTCATTGAGTGTCAATTCGGGTGAGCCGGGGATGGTGATGCGTCCGGAAGGCGTATTCAACCGCGATACAGATATCGACTTCCATTCCTATCGACCTGGCGAGTTGTCTTTTGGTATGCAGGGAGGAAGTCAGGCGCACATCACTGACCTCGGCTCACAGCGTGCATTGGCTGACCGCTATGGCTACGAGGAAACGGTGGGGTTTGGGCAGGGATTTGCTTCAATTCAGGTTGCGAACGGCACGGTCATGATCCGTGGTCGCGAGGACGATCAGTCGTTACAGCCGCTCGTCGAAGCGGACATGCTGCTGAATGCGTTTGATCGAACACAATCGTCGATCCTGCCAGAGGTCGGTCATGTGTACCTTCTGCGCCTGATTGAGGATCGATCGACTTCAATAGTGAAGATCCTCGTCGTGGCGTATCGCGAGCGTGAATCCGTTACGTTTCGGTGGGAACGAATTGATGATTGATGGGACTCACGCCCGCACGTAACCTGATGGCATGACCATGATGATGAGATTGATGGCGGCCGGACTTGTGGTGTGCCTTGTGTCCATTACGGAGGCGCAGGTTACACCTGGGCAGGATGCGTTCGAGGCGCAGGTCGAGGAGCTTGGGACAACGCTCAAGGCTGCGGTATTGAGCGGCGCGATCGACGAAAAGGACGCCGCGGAAATCTACACGCGCGTCGTGTCGACCATGAAGGCATCGATCGATGAAGGTGAGCGGACGGACGGCGTCGGGAAAGGCCGTGCGGGCCAGTCGACGAAGCCCGACCTGACAGCGCTGCGACCACCAAAGCCCGGAGACCTGCAAGCGCTGGTGCGGCCAGAGTTCTATCGTCGAGATCTCCCGCTCCTGAAGGATGCACTGGAACTGGATGAGGATCAGATGCTGATCCTCAGTGTGGTCATAGACGATTACACCACCGGGTTTGAACTTGCCGCGGCACCGTTGATCGAGATGCTTGCGCGATACCACAGCGCGACGATGAACGCGTACATCGCGACGGCACTTGCTGATGCTGATGCCAGTCTGGCTGAGGCCGTGCTTCGTGTCCAAGACGAAGATCGTGAACGCGCGGTTGAGCGCGTCGGTGAGCAACTTGATGCTTGGGCAGAGCAAGTTGGCCTCGAAGATGAGAAGCGCGCTGCGATGGAGCCATTCCGCGCCAACATGTTCGAAGCGACGCGCGAACTCGATCAGCGACTGGCGGATCTCCGCGAGCGAACGCGTTCACAACTCGAATCGATGCAGTCTGATGACAACGCGATAGACGCGCGCGATCTGGTCACGCTGGCCCGGCAGCTGCGCACGGATCGTCGGCAGCTGCGTGAAGATGTCGAGTCGGCCATTCTTGTGATCGCCACCGATGATCAACGTGGTCCGGACAACGAACGCATGCTCCGCGCATTGGCGCGGCTTCGCATCGCGCATGACCTGCCCGAAGGACACTTCGCGGGCGAGTCGATGGATCTGTGGATTGCGTCGCGCGACTTGGCTCGTACGCCTTCGATCAATGACCAGGATCGCATGGTCCTCGAGCGGATCGACGCATTTCTTTTCAGCGGCGCGCCGTTGATCGCACGTCACCTGGACGACCGGATAAACGCATCGATCGACCGTGAGATCGCGGGCCTTGAATTTCAGGCGATGCGCGATGCGATAGCAGCTGAGGCCGGCACATCGCCTTTCGCGTTGGACGCAGCAGTGATGCGCGACGCGATTGAGCCGTTCAGACGGACTGCGAGCCGCGAGATCGATGCGCGCGTCGTCGTGCGCGATGCCTTATTGATGTTGCTGAACAGTGCCACGATCGAAGCGATGGATATGCCAAACCCCATGGTGATCTCAAGACAGTATCGTGATGAAGCGATGCGCCGCGGGTTTCCGATCGACATGCAGCAACGATGGAGCGAGCGCGCGTACGAGGCGGCATTGGCACTTGAAGACCTTGACGACGAAGTCCGAACGATTCTCGTTGAGCGTGAAGGCATGATGCAGGCGCTACTGCATGATGCTCGGGTACAGGCGGTCCAGAAACGACTGGAGCGTGACCCGAAGGTCGCTCGGGATCGGATGGAGAGTCTTGACGGCGAATTGAAGCGAATAGAGGAGGAATGGCGTGCCGACAACGCGACGACGTTCGTCCGACTCGACGATCAGGCGGAATCCGACCTCACCGCGCACCTGACACCCGCGCAGTTCGAACTGATTCAGCCACGGCCGCAGCCATGGTGGCGGGAAAAGTCGTGGGATAAAGATGAGCGGAAACGGAAAAGCAAATGACCGGCCGTTGTGGTCGTCAGACGGTTTCCGTGTTCAGGATCTCATGGATCGTCTTAAGAAGATCCTTCGGGCTGAACGGCTTCGGGAGCAACTCGCAGACGTTGGTGTCGACAAGATCTTCATCGCGCAGGCAGTGTGCGTGCGCGGTGATGACCACGACGGGCGTTTCCGCTGTCGTCGGATGACCATGCATGGCTCGCGCCAACTCAATGCCGTTCATATACGGCATGTGAAAGTCGACGACGACCAGATCGGGAATGCACGCGAGCGCTGACTCAAAGCCGGCACGACCATCATTTGCCGTATGAACGGCGATGCCCGCCGATTCCAGTTTGTACCGGAGCAGCGAGGTGACATGGCGTTCGTCATCCACGATCAGCACGCGCGGAATTTCGAGCATCGCATGATTGAGTTGATCGTGTGGCATGGTCAGGTCTTCAGTCGAGAGGTGGCGACATGGAATCGGGACGGCAGAGTCACATTCACATGTATCGAACATCCAACCAAGGCAGCAGTCACGCGATCAGGGGATTCGACTGTTTCCCCGCGAGGCTGTGCCAGCGAGGCCATCAGGGGGAGAACGCACAGTGGCGAGGTCAGGCGTGATAATCATGCGTGCAGCCCGGCGGTGCATTGCGATCGGTGGTGCGAAAGGGCGTTCTCGGGCACAATCCGGCCATGGTGGAACTCCCTCCTGACATCATCGAGCGTCTGCGGACCGATTTCGGCGAACGTGATGTCGAACTGCGGGCCGCCGACCTGATCGCCGCGCACTCGAGCGACCGCATCCGTCGATGCATCGTTGTTGTTGCGAACGGAAACTGGAAACGGTTCGACGAGATGTGCACACTGGCTGCCATCGACTGGCGTGATGTCATCACGGCGGCCGAGTACGATCGGCACGACCGGCGGTTGTTTGACTTCAATCAACCGATCCCGGACGCCGCCGTGTCGAACGACGATGCAGGCACATCATGAGGATGATGCGATATGTCCTATGACGTCGCGGTGGTCGGACTGGGTAGTGTCGGATCGGCGGTGCTGTATGAGATTGCTCGCGCAGGTCGGTCAGTGATCGGCATCGATCAGGCAGATCCGCCGCACGATCAGGGAAGCCATCACGGCACCGTCAAGGCATACCGGCGTTGCTACTACGAGCATCCGGATTACGTTCCGCTTCTCGATGCAAGTCTCGCGTGTTGGCGCGAAGTCGAAGACGCCGCCGGTGAAGTGCTGTTGGAGACAACAGGCGGATTGTACATCGGCGCGCCCGAATCAGAGCTCGTGGCCGGCTCATGCATGTCGGCACAGCGGCACAATCTCGAGCACTCGATGTTCGATCATGCGGCGTTGCGTGATCGGTTTCCGCAGTTCGAACTTCCATCGACAATGGTGGGCTTTTTCGAGCCGGATGCCGGCATGGTGTATTGCGAACGCGCGGTCCGCGCATACCGAAGGCTTGCTGCGGGCGGTGGGGCGGAACAGCGCATCAACACCCATGTGATTGGTTGGCGCGACGATGGCAACGATGTGGTCGTCAAGACGGACTCGGGCGAGATTCGTGCAGCATCAGTCGTGCTTTGTGCCGGCCCCTGGATGGGATCGCTGCTTCATGAGCACGGCATTCGAATTGAGGCGACGCGGCAGATCTCGTCGTGGTTCGCGCCGGCAGGCCAGACGATGTGCCGCCCGGACGTCATGCCGTTGTGGGGCGTGGAGATCGGCACAGACTTCTACTACGGATTTCCGATGCATGATGATGCGATCGGGATGAAGGTCGGTCGACATCGGCCGGATGCACGAAGTGATATCAACGATCTGGATCGCGCGATTCGCCAGGGTGATGGCGATGACAATGCGGCGTTCGTCGCGGCGCACGTGCCGGCGGCATCCGATCGCGTGGTCGCGCAACAGGTCTGCCCGTATGCCATGAGTGACGATGCGCACTTCATCGTGGATCGTCTTCCGGCATCGCCGCGTGTCTTCATCATTGCCGGTATGAGCGGTCACGGATTCAAGTTCGTCAGCGTTCTTGGTCGCCTCGTCGCACAGCACGTATGCGACGGAGCGATTGATCCGTCGATCGAGTTTCTCTCACTTTCTCGATTCGATCGCCGCGCATGAAAACGCCGTGACGATGGTCGCGGCGTCGTGTGGTGGGCAACGGCTGAAGTGGTGTCAGGAATCGCCCTTGTCTTTCAGGCGATCCTTGAAGAGCTTGCGAACCTTCTCGACTTTCGGCATCGCAACGACTCGGACATAGCCTTGATTCGGATTGTCGCAGACGTAATTCTGGTGATAGCGTTCTGCTTCGAAGAACTCGGTCAGTGGTTCCAGGGTGGTGACGATCGGCTTGTCAAAGACCTTCTGGTCCGTGAGGTCTGCGATGAATGCCTCGGCAAGCGCCTTCTCGTCAGCATTCGCGAAGAAGATGGCGCTTCGATAGTGCGCCCCGACGTCGTTGCCCTGGCGGTTCAACGTGGTCGGATCATGGGTCGCGAAGTGCACGGCGAGAAGGTCTTCGAAGTTGATCTTTGCCGGGTCATACAGAATCTGTACGGCCTCAGCGTGTCGCGTCTTGCCTGCACTGACGGCCTTGTAATTCGCGCTGGCTTTCACGTCGCCGGCGTAGCCGGAAATAACTTCCTCGACGCCTTCGAGTTCTTCGAAGACGGCTTCGACGCACCAGAAGCAGCCGCCGGCGATGACGGCACTGGACAGTGATTGACGACGGGCAAATTTGTCGGCGGCAGGATCGGCGAGCGTCATGACTTCCTCAGTGGGCGTAAAGGCAATGGAGGCGGAATTCACACAGTGGCGCATGCCGGTCGGGGCAGGGCCATCTTCAAAGACATGGCCGAGATGGCCATCACAGCGTGCGCACGAGATCTCGACTCGGCGCATGCCGTATCGATTGTCGACTTCGGTGGCAACATTACCGGGCGCGATTTCACGGAAGAAGCTCGGCCAGCCGGTGCCCGACTTGAACTTGGCATCGGATGCAAAGAGTGGCAGGTTGCAGGCAACGCACGAATAGACGCCTTCTCGTTTGTTCTCCAGCAGATCGCCGGTGAATGCCCGTTCGGTACCGTCTTCGCGGACGATGTGATACACGTCCGACGGCAGCTGTGCACGCCATGCATCCTCGGACTTGACGACGTGGGGCATGGTGATCGGCCCGACCAGTTTGCCTTTCGTGTCGTACACGTAGCCCGTGAAGGTGGCGTCGTCACTCGATCCGCCATTGGCGGTGGCGGACGGCGTGGGCAGGAACCAGACCGCGAGCATGGCCATGATCGCAAACACAATGACGAGGCGGAATTTCACGGCAGGTCCTCCGAAAAGTTAGGAGAGGCGAACATCGGTCCAACCGGATCCGGCGGGCGAGTATTCCCACCACTC
>JBCCFX010000049.1:0-20489 GCA_039029515.1 Planctomycetota bacterium | reverse complement strand
GTGTCGGTGTCCGTCGCGTGACGACTGATCCCGGCCTTCGGCGGAGGGAACCAGAACGATGAATCGCACATATCGCGCCAGTCTTGCCGCGGGGGCGAGTGCCCTTGCTCTTGTCGCTTTGTCCAGCGTGTACGCGGGACCGGAATGGCCGGAGATGGGTGACGCCGGCTCCACGATTGGCGGCGCACAGAATCCATCGGGTTCCGGCAAGAACGGCCGGATCTCCGGTGCGCTGACCGGCTCCTCGCCATTGACACTTGGTCCAGGCGGGCCGGGCGACAAGGACTTCCAGGATCTCTACGTCATCTACATCAAGAACGTGAACTGCTTCCGCGCCACGCTTGATCCGATGCTCAATGGTGACGCTGACTTCGATACGCAGTTGTTCCTGTTCGGCAACGACGGTGTCGGGTTGCTCGCCAACGATGAAGTGTTCCCCGGTTCAGGATTCTCTGAACTGACCGGCGAGTCTGATGACCAGACGAACTTCCAACTGCAGCGCAATGGCGTCTACATCATCGGCATCTCCGGGTTCGACAGTGATCCTGCGAACCCCGGCGGCGCCATCTTCGACCAGATGGCGCCCGATGAGATCTCAGGTCCTGATGGTCCGGGTGGTCTCGCCGCCGGCGGCCCGGGCGATCTCCAGTTCTGGAGTCCGCCGCAAGGTGACACCGGCACGTATTCGATCGTATTGGATGGCGTGTATTTCGAGCAGGAGTTTCAGTGCCGCGCCGATTGCGCACCATTCGACTTCACGACGTGCACCGTCGGCAATGGCGAGGTCAACATTGATGACCTGCTCGCCGTCATCAACCGCTTCGGCATGTCGGGACCAGGCGAACCGTGCGACACGGTGCCTGTACTTCCTGATGGTACGTACGGCAATCAGATGGTGAACATTGACGATCTGCTGTTCGTCATCAACAGCTTCGGCATCAACTGCGACAATCCGGTCTGATCACCTGCCGGCCAGTCGACCGGCCATGACCAGCGGATCGGCGCCGGGCATCAGCACTTGCATGAGTGCCGTCCGCGCCTCATCGAGTTCGCGCCGACTTTCATCTGCCCCGGCGCGGGCATCGCAGGCCGCGAGCATCAGTCGGACCTCATCCTGACGCCAATGCGTTGCCGGGAAGAACTGCGTTCGGATGAGCCTTGCCATTCGGAATGACTCGCGCGCACCGTCCAGATCATTGCCGGCGAGTTGAATCTGTCCACGGAGCATCGCGGCGTCAGCGAGCGCCGGATGACCGGCGTCGCCGTACACCGCATTCCAGTCTCGATCGGCGCCATCGCAGGCAGCACGAGCATCATCGAGTCGGTTCTCTCGAAGGAACAGGCGCGCCCGCTGATACTGGCTGTTGGCGAAGTCGGCATTGGCCCGTTGTGGCCGGCCATCTTCATCCAACTCCCCGAGATCCCGCTTGAGTTCGCGCGAATCATCGAGGAACGCGCGCGCGTCGTCGAGTCGGTCAAGACTGATCAGGCATTCGGCCATGTTGTGCCAGACACGTGCGGTCCGGAAGTCGCGCGCCTCGCCGATCATGGTCGACGCCGATTCATAATGAACCAGCGCCGCGTTGTAGTCGCCATGATCACGGTCGATGTTGCCCATGACGAGCGTGTTCAGCGCAATCAACCCGTGATTGCCGCCGTACAGTTCGGTGTAGATTGCCGTGGACTGGACAATCCACTCCTGCGCGCCGGCGAAGTCACCGTTGAGACGTAACGTCGATGCGAGGTGCTGCATGGTCCGCGCGGTCTGCGCCTGATAGTCATCGCCGAGCTTTTGCCACATCGCAAGCGCATCGCGATAGTGTGACTCGGCGTCATCGCACCGATTCAACTGCCAGTACAGCTTTCCCATCGCGTGATGAGCGAGCGCAACATCGGGATGATCTTCGGGGTGCAATGCCTGCATCGTCTCAAGGGCATCACGTAGATTTCGCTCCGCCGCGTCAAAGCGACGACGACTGAGAAACGCTTCGCCCAGCGCGGAACGAGCCACCGATTCGAGATCAGGAAAATCGCTCATTTCAGTGGCAACAATCTCCTCGTAGCGATCAAGCAGATCGTTGATGTCGCGCAGCGCGTTCGGCGATACCGAGTCTTCGCGGTCCATCTCTTCAATCGTCTTGATGAGCGAACCGGTCGAACTCACGGCTCGTGCCTTTTCTTTAATGGCAAGCGCCGTTTGCTGGTTCGCCCGATCCAGCGCTCGAATCGTCACTCCAAGTGCGGTCCCCAGCACGATGAATGCCAACAGGACCGCCGAGATGAGCAGCCGATACTGTGAGACGAACTTCGTCACCCGATACGCCAGCTCATGTCGCCGCGCACTGATCGGCTCGCCCCTGAGATAGTGATCGAGATCATCATGCAGCGACTGCATCGATCGATATCGCCGCTCCGGCTCTTTCGCGAGCGCCTTGAGCACGATCGTCTCGACATCTCGATTCAGGTCGCCGCGAATCGAGCGCGGTGACGCAGGCACAGCGCGCTGAATCGCCTCGACGACCTGCGCGAGTGACCCTTCCAGTTCATATGGACGTTGTCCCGTCAACAACTCATACAACACCACGCCCATTGCGTAGACATCGGTGACGGTGTCGATGAGATTGGGGTCAGCGCTGACCTGCTCCGGCGATGCGTAGGCGAACGTCCCGAGGAACTCGCCGGCGATGGTTGGCGTGGATGATGCCGACCACTGCTCGGTATGCGTAACCTTGGCGAGGCCGAAGTCGAGCACGTGCGGATCGCCCTGTTCGTCGACGAGGATGTTTTCCGGCTTCAGATCGCGATGAATAATCCCGCGCCGATGCGCAGCGCTCATCGCGTCCGCGAGCTTCGCCATGAACGTGAACGCCCATTCCACCGGCACGCGCGGCGCGTTGGCATCGGTTCCGAAGCGCACGCGCACGAACGTGTCGAGCGGCACGCCATCAACGTATTCCATGGCCAGAAAGTGACGACCATCGGGTGTCACACCACTATCGAACACCGTCACGATATTCGGGTGACGAAGCGATGCAACGAGTTCGGCTTCACGCTCGAATCGATACCGCTGCCGTTCGGACGCGAACGTTCCGTGCAGAATCATCTTGATCGCGACCGTGCGTTTGGTGGCGATCTGCGTGGCGCGATACACAATGCCCTGACTACCGCGGTGAATCTCGTCAATGATGTCGTAGCCGGCGGGGCCGACGACGGTCGCGATGCCCGGACGATCGCTGAGCGTGACGCGATTGGCCGTGACGAACTCGTCCAGCAGCGCGTTGTCGTTTCGAATGGAATCCAGCAGCGCGGAACATGACGCGCAGACTTCGACGTGCTGCGAGATGACGCCGTCGACGCTCGAACCGCTTGCGATGCTTTCGAGCTCATCGCGCGATGGACAGGACGAGCCATGCGCGCCACCGCCGACGTTCATGCGTCGTCCTCGTCGTAGGCCTTCTCGAGATCGGCAATGATGTCCCGGAGTTGCGAGGCCACACGGCTCTTCGCCTGATACACGTCATGCGAGCTGATATCGAGTTCTTCGGCAACGGCAGCAACCGGCATCTGACGAACGACATGGAGCTCAAACGCACGAATGGTCTTGTCGCTCGTTCGAGTGCGCGTGCGCATTTCTTCCAGCGCCTGTCGCAGAATGCGCTCGCGCCGCTCGTTCTCCCAGATCTCATGGAGCTGTGCATCGTTCTCGAGATCGATCATCGCAGATTCGCCGCGTGCTTCGCGCTTGCGAGCACGGTTGCGATATACCGCGGCCACACGATAGCGCGCGATGGTAATGAGCCAGGCACGGAAGCGGCCGCGCGAGCGGTCGTACTTGCCCTCACGGCATTCCTTGAGCACCTGCATCATCGTTTCCTGACCGACATCCGCAGCGTCAGCCTCGCTGAGGCCGAGTCGGCGCGCGAACGCGATCAGGATCGGCCGGTAGCGCTCATCGAGCTGCGCCCATTGCGCTTCGTTGTCCGGATCCTGAAGCCCCTGTAAGAACAGGGTGCTGGTGCGAGTGAGATCGAGCACGCCTGAGCCTCCCATGTCGCCCCGATTCGACGCAGCCATATTCTACGGGCGGAAGGCGTCGACCAAAACGAACATCCCCGGCAACGTACGCCGGGGATGTCAAGGACACGCAAGGATGTGGGGTGACGATCATTCGCAGCTGCCGAAGTCCGTAATTACGAGCAGCAGATCGTCGATGTTGACCTGGCCATCGCCGCCAGGTGGAACGATGTCGGCCGGTGAATCCGGCGATACCGTTCCGAAGGAGTTGATCATAAAGAGCAGGTCATCGACGTTGACGACGTCATTGCCGCCAGCCGGCTCGATGTCCGCACGGCAGTCGTCCTCGATGATGACTTCTTCCGTGAATTCATGAGCACCCATGTCAACGATGCTGCCAATGACTCGGCTGTTGCCGACGAGATCGGTCGTCACCGTCGACGGGACGACATCGGTATCGCCGGAGTTGATCGCGGGCGAAAGACCCTGCAGGCAAAGATCGCCGTAGTCATCGTCCGCGGTGCCCCAATCACCATCTGCACCAGCAGACGGCATGCGGCCGAACTTCGGATGACCGGATGTGTTGCCGTCACCAGCGCCGGACCAGCCGCCTTCAACAAGGCAGTGGCGGAGCGTCGACGATGCACCGGTCACATCCTGAATCGGAAGCGAATGATCCCACATGATGCAGTTCTCAACCGTGACATCCATCGGGCTCCCGTTGGACCAGTTGCGAATGCCTGCACCCTGTGATGCGATGTTCCCGACAAAGGTGCAGTTGACGAGCGTCGTGTCGGAGATGCCGTTGAGAATCGCACCGCCGGTCACGCCGCGGTTGCCGACGAACACGCCGTTGGCAATCGTGGGTGCACCAAGCTGGATCACGATCGCGCCACCTTCGACGTAGGCGCGGTTCGCATAGAACTCACAGCTGATGATCTGGGCCCACGAGTTGTAGAGGCCAATCGCGCCTCCGCCCGCCTGAAAGTTGCCAAACCCAGATGCGAAGTTATCAATGAAGATGCATCGCTCGATTCTGGGCGCGCCACCGATCATGTTCATGCCACCGCCCTTCTTGGCGGTATTCCCACGGAACACGCAGTCGCGAATGGACGGGCTGCTGGAAGACATGCTGATCCCGCCACCAGTCGTCGTACCCCAGATCGACGTGTCACCGGTCCCGCCGGTGAAGGTGAAACCTTCAATGACGGTATCGGCGCCTTCGCCCGAGGTGATCCGCATGCAGGCGTTGTTCCAGCCGGTGGCATCGATCGTGGTGGCTTCCGCGCCTTCGGCACCGCGAACGACGATGCCCTTGCCCATCAGATTGACGGATTCGTTGTAGACGCCTGGGGCGACAACGACCTCATCACCATCCGCGGAGGCGTTGATCGCCGCCTGGATGCTCGAGTACTGAGCCGGGACGTGAAGGGTCTCTGCATGCAGTGATGCAGTAAGTCCCAGTACGCTGGTGGCTGTGAGTAAGATCCGCTTCATGAGGCCGTCCTCCCTCGGTGTGTCCTGTCCTCCGACCCGAGTGGGTCGGGGCCAGCGACGGGCCCCACTGCCTGCCGCCAGCGCTAAGTGCCGCGAAGTCAGCACTTACGTTGGCAACCGATGACGTGATTTGCACGTCAATGTGGGCGACCGAGGGTATTTCGAGCGAAAGTATACCGGGTGTATCGGCCAGAGAAGCCCCAACAGCGTCCGATAACGCGCGAGAACGCCCAAAAACAACGCGGGGCCGGTTCTCGGAACCAGCCCCGCGACTCTGTAAGCCCAATATTCAGATCGACTTATCGACCGGAACCCGCCGGCGAGAACAATGACTCCACAAGGCCGTCGAACGACGTGTTCGCAGGACTTGTCTTGGCCGGCGTGCGGGGCACGGTCGGCGTGGTCGGCGGCAGGCCGACGGTGTCAAACTGAACCTTCGCCGACTGCTGACCCATCCCGACGAGGTTGCCGCCCGCCGCACCATTCGGCGCCAACGCTGCACCGAAGGTGATGAAGTGAGCACGAACGCCCGTGAGGGCAGCCGCCTGACTCACCACGTCGCGCGGGTCAACCGTATCGCCCGGTCCCGGCGGGAACGGGAACGTGTCGTTATTGGACGGATCGAAGTCCACATCGCAGATCTGGCTCGCCAGACCATCGATGCGCGCCTTGCCCACATTCGTCTGGAGGTTGTCCAGCAGCAGGTGGTTCGACGGACCGTCATCCGTGTAATCACGGAAGAGCGTCTGATCCCAACAGGAGATGCATCGGTCGAGACCCGAGAACTTGAATTCGTTCTGGTTCCAGACCTCGAAGCTCGCCTTCACCGTCACCGGACCATCGGTCTCCTGACGGAGATCGGCGGAAACCGGGTGCAGTGTCAGGTCACCGCTTGTCAGTGCGTTCGCGGCGTTGGCGTACGCGGCTGAACCATCCGCAACGAACTCGAGCAGCAGCAGGTCATAGACCGCTTCGTACTCAATGCCATCGAGGTTGATGCAACCCGAGACACCGACCGGAGCGCCATGCGCCACGGCCGACACGACCTGATACCCACACGCGGTGTACGACCACGCATAGTTGTTCGCATAGTTGACGAGCGTCGCTTCGCCCGCGAGATGATCCCAGCGGATCTGATCGTTGGACGCATTGACCGCCCATGCGACGATGAAGCCGCGGATGCAGCGCTCAGCCGGGTTGTCCGGACACGGACGACCAGGCGGGAAGCCCGGATCCAGTGCGGAACCGAACGGCGACACGCCCAATGGCTGACCGGTCGCAGCCGACCAGTACACAGGCTGATCTGCGGTGAGCTCGATCAGGTTATCGACCCAGTTCCAACCCGGGTGCGCACGTTCATCAATGGTCGCATCCAGCGGCGGATCACCGTTGATGAAATACATCTGCACCTGGACGTCATCCGGGAAGTCGTTCGTCAGATGGATGAACGTGTCCTGCAAAAGATTGCCGGCCATGTCCCAACGGACTTCGACCTTCGAGAAGATCAGGAAGCTGCCCTTCTGGTTGCAGTTGCCGCGACCACCGTCGTCCGGCGGCTGCGGGCACAGGTTCGGCGTACAGTTCGTACCCACACCCTGCGACACACCACCCTGCAACGCACACGTCGCCGGCGCGAGGTTGAGGCACGCACCATTGGCGAAGCAGCACGCTTCCGGACACGGGTTCGGTGCACACGCGGTGCCGTCACCCTGGAAGTCGCCACCCGCCGCATTGCATGCGATTTCAAGCACGACGATGCAGGTTCCGTCCGGCAGACAGCACGCACCCGGCGCCGGGCACGGATTCGGTGCACACACGGTGCCCGGACCTTCAAACAGACCACCAAGGCCAGTGCACGCTGCGGCATCAGCCGCAATCACGCACATCCCGTCAGGCAGACAACAGGCACCCGGCATCGGGCACAGGTTCGGTGCACAGTTCGTGCCCGCACCCTGCGACGTACCGCCGGCCGCACCGCACGCGGTGATGGTCAGCAGTTGACACATACCGTCCGGGAAGCAGCACGCTTCCGGACACGGGTTCGGTGCACAGGTCGTGCCGATGCCCTGGAAGACGCCGCCCTGCATGACGCAGGCACTTGCATCAACCGTGACGACGCACGAACCATCCATGAGGCAGCATGCGCCGTTGAACAACGGACACACGAAGCCGGCACACTGGGTCGCCGGGCCGCCCGGCACCCCGCTCGCGGCGAGACAGTCCGGCGCCGGAAGATCTGCGCACGTTCCGTCAATGAAGCAGCATCGTTCCGGACAATTCACTTCCGGACACGTCGTGTCGTTGCCCTGATAGTCGCCGCCCATTGCATTGCAGTCATCCTGCGACAGCACCTGGCACAGCTGACCGAGAATGCAGCAAGCGCCCGGAGGCACGAAGCCGCAGTCGTTGGTGAGATCCACCGTGGCCGGCGTCGCGAGCGTCACCGCGATCACGCCAGCAACGCAGTCGCTGTCGACGGTGTCATCGCCACCCTGGTTGGGCGGGGATTCCGTGAAGCCCGGCGGGACGGTCAACGGATCGATCTTGACGGTGTAGTCACCGGCAGGAAGTTGCGTGAACAGGTAATCACCCGTTGCGCCAGTCACGACCATGCCGATTTCCACGGCACCGGCATCGCACAGCGTGACGGTCACACCCGGGATGCCGGGCTCACCCGGATCCTTGATGCCATCGCCATCAATGTCTTCCCAGATGCAGTCGCCGATCTGGCCCTGCGGGATGAAGCCGGCATCAACGGTGAGGTTGACGGTGTCATTCGCGGGAAGGAAGACCGTCACCATGCCGCCGACAAAGTCGCTGTCAATCGTGTCATCGCCGCCCACATTCGCAGCCGTCGGCAGGTAGCCGGCGGGCAGCGTGGTGTCGTCGATCATGACGGTGTACGTACCCATAGCGAGACCGGTGAACAGGTAGTCGCCGGCGGCGCCGGTGACATCTGTATCGATCTGCATCATCATGTCGTCAAGCAGCTTGACGGTCACGCCAGGAATGCCGGGCTCGCCCGGATCCTGCACGCCGTTGCCGTTTGAATCTTCGAACACGAAGTCGCCGAGCATGGCCTGCGGGCACGGCTCAACGTCTGCACACAATGTACTGAAGCCCTGGAACACGCCGCCCTGCGCATCGCATTCGGTGTCAAGCACTTCAACGCACGTGCCGTCGGGAAGACAGCATGCGCCGGGCACGAGACAGAAGGTGTAGGTCACGGTGACCTCACCCGTGACGAGCGGGTTCTGCAGCAGCGCGAGGAATGAGGCCGAACCGGCGCTCACGGTGATTCCTGCGGTGACCTGCGCATCGAACGTCGTGTCGAGTCCATCCACAATGAAGTTCGTAAGATCGTCCGCGCCGAGATTCAACGTCACCGGCGGGGCAACGCCTGCAACACTGAGCGTACCGAGATCAACGAAGTCATCCCCCATCAGCGGATTACCATCCGAACCCGCGAGCGGCGGCACCATCGTCTCATCTGAGACGTTGATGTTGAGCATGATCGGCGGATCGGGCGGCTGCGGAACGGTGAGGGACTGCGCCAACAGGACGGTCGTGAACGCCATCGTCGCGGGGTTCACACCGTTGTTCTCGATCGACACGTCGATCTGTCCCTGCGCTTCGGACGTAATCGCAACCGACGTGAGTTGACGGGCGCCGCCCATCTCGTCAAAGCGGTCGAACGTGAGGTCGAGCATGAAGCCAACCCCAGGAACCTCCGAATAATTCATGACCTGCGGACCTTCGGTCTCGGTGTCCGCGAACGTCGTTGACGTCAGACCGGCGGTTGCCAGGGTGACGCCGGCGATTGCCGCTCCCACTGCACGCTTGGTGACCATTTGCTCTTCTTTCCCTCAGTGACCCGACTGAATCGACGGCCGCCCGGCAGGGGTTGCCAGCGCGGCCCGATACACATCTTTCTTACGTGGGGCCAATCCCCCCGCACGCAACCCCCATGGCACCATATCCGATAATCCATGTCAAGATGTAAGTCCTTGTGAGCGGAGATAATTGCGTAAATCACAGCCGTGATTTCAGCCCACTCGACAAACCGCCCCTCGACCCCGCCGGGGCCTCTCCGACAACTTAGGTAAGGACGACCCCGCGCATCCACCAGCCGTCCCCCGATCGGGCCCAATGAAAAGCGGGTGCCGGCTGATGCCGACACCCGCTGAATGTCACCGTTGAGACCGCCTCAGGCGATCAGAACTGCTGCAGCATCAACGCGAGGTCCGCGACCCCGACGCTACCGTCTCGATCAAGGTCACCCATGCAGGGATCCGCCGACACGACCTCGCCGTCGACCGTGGTGGTCGCCGAGCAGGTGCCCCACGATGCCAGCAGCAGCGTGAGGTCGTCAGCGTTGAGCTCACCGTCGCCATTGAGATCGGCCCGGATCGCATGGTCCAGCGTTGATGCCGGATCGATGACCACGTCCGCACCAATGTCGATCATCTTGTGATCAACCGGTGCGTCGATCTGCGTGAACGGCGCGAGGCGCGTTTCCTCGAACGGGCACGTGGATGCGTTCAGGCCTTCGATCGAGAACGCCACATCGGCATACATCGCGTCGTTGGACGGATGTGCCGCGTTGAAGGTCTCGATCACCGCGAACTCGTCCAGCGAGTACGCCATGCCATCCGACGCCGCGTTGAGCAGTGCGGCAACCGACTCACGACGGAGCTGGTTCAATGCACTGGTCGTCGGCAACGCCAACGCTTCCGCGAGCGTCATATCCGGGAACACATCCTCGAAGACGACTGAGAACAGATCGTCCGGACGGTAATCGCCAGGCCATGCGTTGATGACATCATCACGCAGCCAGAATGTTGACGAGCAGCCGACCGATGCCACATCGTTGACGCCGCCACAGGCACCGTCACCGAGGAGCACGAGATCATCGCACGACGTGTAGTCGCCCTGGTAATCGCCAAGCAGTTCATCTTCACAGTACTTATACGTCTGGACCACGCAGCCTTCGTTCGGCACGCAGCAGGCGCCGCATGCGTAGCTCGGGCACGGACCCAGTGAGAACTTGAGGTTGTCCACCGCACCAGAACTGATGAAGTGCACGCGAAGCTGTGCCACGTTGAACGCGTCGAAACCGAAGTCTTCGATCGCGGTCGCCGTCGCGCCGCCTTCACCCAACTGCGGTGCCAGCGACGTGGTATCCAGCGTCTCGAAACCAGCCGGACCCTGCTGACTGATATCTCGCGTGAAGCCCGCGGGCAGGTCATACGTTCGTGTACGGCCTGCACGGTCGACCAGCGTGATGATCGCGCCCTGCTCGCCCGGTCCCGGGCAAAGGTCGATGAGATCCAGCGACTCAACCGTCGCTGCACGGAGGAAGTCGAACACGATCGTGCCCGGATCCGCCTCATCGTTCGGCGTATCGAAGAAGCCTGCGACGGACATCGCCGGATCATCTTCACTCTGCAGGATCAGCGCGTTGCCCAGACCAACCAGCAGGTCCGAATCCGGACCGCTGTCGTTCGGACCCGGGTCGTCGGTGTCAAAGACCACGACGCCAAGGTTCGGACCATTGGCCGACACCATGAACAGGTTGCCGAACTCCGTCGACTCACCCACGAGCTGACCGTTGGCGAGCGGCGTGATGAGATCGTCATCCGTTGAGAAGTCGATCATGTACGACGTCGCTTCACAGTCCGAACCGAGACCGAGGAACTCGCCACCAGCGATCACGCAGTCATCCTCAAAGAGGATGGCACACGGTGCATCACAGAAGCAGCAGGCACCCGGCTCCGGACACTCGATATCGTTGCACGCCGTCAACACGCCCTGGAAGATGCCGCCCGCGATCGAGCAGTCAATCTCAAAGAGATCGACGCACGAACCGTCCGGCAGACAACAGGCACCCGACGGAATCGGGCAGGTCACTGGCGTACATGCGGTCAGGTCGCCCTGATACTCGCCGCCCGCCAGCTCGCACTGCGTTTCCGAACCGACGAAGCAACTGTTCGTCGCGATCAGACAGCATGCACCTTCCGGCATCGGGCAGGTGTCCGGGTGACACTCACTGAGATCACCCTGATACAGACCGCCGAGCTGGAAGCACACATCCTGATTGACGACCTGGCACGAACCGTCCGGCAGACAGCAGGCACCCTTCGGCTGCGGGCAGTTCGCCGTCTGACAATCCGTCAGGTCGCCCTGATACAGACCATCAAGATCGCTGCACATCATCTCGGTGACGACGGTGCAGAAACCATTCGGCAGACAGCACGCACCCTTGGGCTGCTGACAATTCACTTCACCGCAGATGGTCAGGTCACCCTGATACGCACCACCCGCGTTCAGACAATCTTCCTGACGCGTCACGATGCAGCCACCCGACTCGAGACAGCATGCACCCTTCGGCGGATCACATTCCGTCGTCTGGCAGTCCGTCTTCAGGCCCTGGAACTCGCCGCCCTCAAGCTGGCAGACTTCCTGTGACAGCACCGAGCACGTGCCGTCAGCAAGACAGCAAGCACCCTTCGGCTGCGGACATTCGACTTCAGAACATGACGTGAAGTTGCCCTGATACGAACCACCGAGGTTGCCGCATTCTTCCTGCGATACCACGTTGCAGCTGCCGTCATCGAGACAGCAGGCGCCGGTGGCCGGCGGACAATGCGCATCGGTGCAGTCGGTGCCGTCACCCTGGTAGGTGCCGCCACTCGCTGAACACTCATCTGACGTCGTGACGGTACAGGAACCGTCATCGAAGCAGCATGCACCCTTGATGTCCGGGCACTCGATTTCATCACAGACCGTGAAGTCACCCTGCCAGGCGCCGCCCGAGTTGATGCATTCAAGCTGCGTGAGCTCAACACATCGACCCGTTTCAAGGCAGCAACCACCCATGGGCTGTTCACAGATTGCCGTCTGGCAATCGGTGCCGTCACCCTGGTACTGACCCTGCAGGTTCAAGCATTCACCTTCAGTGACGGTCACACATGAGCCGTCGATGAGGCAGCATGCACCCTTGGGTTCCGGGCAGTCCACTTCAGCACATGACGTGAACGCGCCTTGCCACAGACCACCCTGCGTACCGCAGTCGTCCTGCGTGGCGACAACACATTCACCCGATGCGAGGCAGCATGCACCGTCAGGCTGCGGACAGTGTGTCGTCTCGCAGTCGGTCATGTTGCCCTGATAGTCGCCTTGCAGGTCATTGCATTCGGCTTCCGTCACCGTCACGCACGCACCGTCGATCAGACAGCAGGCACCCTTCGGATCCGGACACTCGACTTCACCGCACGCGGTGAGAATGCCCTGGAACAAGCCGCCGGACAGACCGCACGACTCCTGCGAGACGTTGATACACGAACCATTCGGGAGACAGCATGCACCGAGCGGCTGCGGACACGTCACGTCGCCGCACGTGGTGCCATCACCCTGATACTGACCCGCGAGCTGGTCACATTCGCCAGCCGTCACCGTCGTGCACGTGCCGTCTTCAAGACAGCACGCACCCTTGGGCTGCGGGCATTCAACTTCATTACACGTGACGAACGCACCCTGCCACGCACCCGGTGCATTGTCGCACTCGGCCTGCGTCAGCATCATGCATGCGCCGTTGGAGAGACAGCACGCACCCTGCGGCTGTTCACATTCGACGTCTGCGCAATCGGTGCCGTCACCGTTGTACATGCCACCAGCCTGGACACATTCGTCCAGCGTGACCGTCGTGCACGAGCCATCCATGAGGCAGCACGCGCCCTTCGGATCCGGGCAGTCGATTTCATCACAGGTCGTGAACGGACCCTGGAACACGCCGCCCGCACTCACGCAGTTCTCCTGCGTGGTGAAGGTGCACGAACCATCAGCAATACAGCAGGCACCTTCCGGCTGCGGACACATCGTGTCGACACAGTCGATGAAGTTGCCCTGATACGTACCACCGGCCGCAGCACAATCTTCGACCGTCACCGTCGTGCACGTACCGTCGATCAGACAGCAGGCACCCTTCGGATCCGGACACTCGACTTCGCTGCACAGGGTCAGGTTGCCCTGATAGGTGCCGCCGGCACTATTGATGCATTCGTCCTGCGTGGTCTCGATGCAGTCGCCCGTCGGGAGACAGCATGCACCCTTCGCCTCAGGACATTCGGTCGTTGCACAGTCGGTGAAGTCACCGCCGTACTGACCGCCAAGCGTTTCACATTCGATCGCACCGACCGTCGTGCACGAGCCGTCGGCAAGACAGCAGGCACCCTTCGGCTGCGGGCATTCCACCTCATCGCACGTGACGAAGTCACCCTGGTACGCACCGCCAACATTCAGGCAGTCGTCCTGGAAGGTGAACACACACGCACCACTCGGCAGACAGCACGCACCCTGCGGATCCGGGCAATCGGTCGTTTCACATGAGGTGAACGAACCCTGCCACGAACCGCCCTGGGCAGCACAGCGTTCAGCGTTGACCGTCGTGCACGTGCCGTCCGGGAGACAGCAGGCACCGTCAGGCTGCGGGCACTCGATGTCATCACACATGGTGAAGTCACCGTTGTACACGCCACCCTGCTGACCACATGCCTCCTGCTCGAGCTGGACGCATTCGCCCGTCGGCAGACAGCAGGCACCGCCCGGCACCGGGCAGTTCACGACTTCGCAGTTCGTGAACGCACCTTGCCACACGCCACCCTGTTCGCTGATGCAACGCGCTTCGGTCACGACCGTGCAGAAACCGCTCTCGAGACAGCACGCACCACTCGGCTGCGGGCACTCGATGTCATCACACATGGTGAAGTCACCGTTGTAGATGCCGTTGGCATCGTTACAGCTCGACTGCGTCGACGAGACACAATCGCCATTCGGCAGACAGCACGCACCCTGCGGGATGTCGCACGTCACCGTTTCACACGCAATGAATGCACCCTGCCAGATGCCACCCTGCTCGCTGACACAGCGGGCTTCGGTGACGTACGTGCAGACGCCGCTCGGCAGACAGCACGCACCCGGAGGCTGCGGACACTCAACGCTGGCACACGAGGTGAAGTCACCCTGGAAGGTGCCACCCGCGTTGGTGCAGTCTTCCTGCGTGGTCGAGAGGCAGCCACCATCGGTCAGGCAGCATGCACCCTTCGGATCCGGGCAGTCGACTTCGCCGCACAGCGTGAAGTCGCCCTGGTACGAACCACCCTGAGCATCGCAGTCGTCAAGCGTCGCGACCGTGCACGAACCATCGTCAAGACAGCAAGCACCCTTCGGATCCGGACACTCAATCGTCGCACACGTTGTGAAGTCGCCCTGGTACTGACCGTTGGACGACACGCAGTTGTCCTGCGTCGTTTCTGCACAGGAACCATCTTCGAAGCAGCATGCGCCGTTGGGCTGCGGGCAGTTGGCGGTTTCACAATCCGTGAAGTCGCCCTGGTACTGACCCTGCTGGTTCGCACATTCTTCTTCCGTCACCGTCGTGCACGAGCCGTCGATCAGACAGCAGGCACCCTTCGGCTGCGGGCACTCAACCTCAGCACAGGTGCTGAAGTCACCCTGATACGTACCGCCTGAAGTCAGGCAGCTTTCCTGCGTCGCCAGGACACACGCACCGTCGGTCAGACAGCATGCACCCTGCGGCTGCGGGCAGGTCGTCGTGGCACATTCAGAGAAGTCACCCTGATAATCGCCACCCTGATTCGCACATTCTTCTTCCGTCACCGTCGTGCACGAGCCGTCGACCAGACAGCACGCACCCTTGGGCTGCGGACACTCAACTTCGCCGCAGGTCGTGAAGTTGCCCTGATACGTTCCGTTGAACGCGAGGCAATCGTCCTGCGAGTTGATGATGCACGAGCCGTCCGGGAGACAGCACGCACCGGTTGCCGGCGGGCACACGGTGGCTTCACATGACGTGAAGTCGCCCTGATAGACGCCGTTCTGGTTATCGCATTCAAGCGCCGTCACCGTCGTGCATGAGCCGTCCATCAGACAGCAGGCACCCTTCGGCTGCGGACATTCGACATCCGCACACAGCGTGAAGTCACCCTGATAGGTACCACCGATATCCAGGCACTTGGCCTGCTCGGTGTCCTGGCAGTCGCCGTTCGGCAGACAGCAGGCACCCATCGGCTGCGGGCAGTTTGCCGTCGAGCATGACGTCATGTCACCCTGGAAGGTGCCACCCTGCGCGATGCAGCGTTCTTCCGTCACCGTCGTGCACGTGCCATCGATCTGGCAGCACGCACCATCCGGCTGCGGGCATTCGGTGGTCGCACACTCGGTGAAGTCACCCTGGTACGTACCGCCGACACTGTTGCAACCCGCCTGCGTGTTCTCGATGCAACTGCCGTCGTCCAGACAGCACGCACCCATTGGTGCTTCGCAATCGACATCCGCACAGATCGTGAAGTTGCCCTGGTAATCGCCGCCGGCCATGATGCATTCGGACGCCGTCGACACGGTGCAGGTGCCGTCGATCAGACAGCAGGCACCCTTCGGAAGCGGGCATTCAATGTCATTGCAGTTGGTGAAGTCACCCTGGTAGGTGCCGCCAACCGTCAGGCAGTCCATCTGTGTGGCCTGCTGACACTGACCATTCTCAAGACAGCATGCACCTTCCGGTTCCGGACAGACCGTTGTCTGGCAGGACGTGAAGTTGCCCTGGTAGACGCCGCCCTGCGCATCGCATTCGAGCAGCGTCACCGTGGTGCAGTCACCGTTCGGCAGACAGCATGCGCCCTTCGGATCCGGGCAGTCGACTTCAGCACATGTGGTGAAGTTGCCCTGATACGTGCCGCCACCATTCAGGCAGGCATCCTGCGTGAGTTCGGTGCAATCACCGTTCGGGAAGCAGCATGCGCCGATCGGATCCGGACAGTCGGTGGTTTCACACGCAGTGAAGTCACCCTGGTACTGACCGTTCTGGTTGGCACATTCCATCGCCGTCACCGTGGTGCATGAACCGTCAGCAAGACAGCATGCACCCTTCGGATCCGGACACTCGACCTCGGCACACGGGACGAGATCGCCCTGATACGTACCGCCGAACGCGATACAACGCGTCTGCGTGGCTTCGGTGCAGTCGCCATCCGGCAGACAGCACGCACCCGCAGGCGGCGGGCAGTTCGCGGTCTGGCAGGACGAGAAGTCGCCCTGATACTGACCGTTCAGGTTCGAGCATTCTTCTTCCGTCACCGTCGTGCACGAACCGTCGATCAGACAGCACGCACCCTTCGGCTGCGGGCAGGTCACTTCGTCGCACATGGTGAAGTTGCCCTGATAGGCACCACCGATGTTCGCACATTCGATCTGCATGACTTCCTGACACGAGCCGTCAGCAAGACAGCAGGCGCCGTTCGGACGCGGGCAGTCGGCATCGGCACAGGTGACGAAGTCACCCTGATACGTGCCACCGATCATGCCACACTCTTCATCAGTCACGACAGAGCATGCACCGTCCGGCAGACAGCACGCGCCCTTGGGCTGCGCACATTCGACGGACGCACATGAGGTCAACGGACCCTGCCATGAACCGCCGGCCTGACCGCAGGCATCCTGCGTCAGGATCTCGCAGTCACCACTGATGAAGCAGCATGCGCCGTTGGGCTGCGGACAGTTGGCGTTCGAGCAGAGCGTGAAGTCGCCCTGGAAGTTGCCGCCCTGATTCATACATTCTTCTTCGGTCACCGTGGTGCACGAGCCGTCATCGAGACAGCAGGCGCCCTTCGGCTGCGGGCACATCACTTCGCCACAGGTGGTGAAGTTGCCCTGATAGGTGCCGTTTGAACTGAGGCAGTTCTCCTGCGTCGCGATGACACAGTCACCCGAAGGCAGACAGCAGGCACCCTGCGGTGCGGGGCAGTCGGCGGTGAGACAGCTGCTGCCATCACCTTGATACTGACCACCCTGGTTCGAACATTCAGCTGAGGTCACGACGGTACAGGAACCGTCGGCGAGGCAACAGGCACCCTTCGGATCCGGGCATGTGACATCGACACATGCGGTCGCCGGTCCCTGGAAGAGACCGCCCTGTGCGTCGCAACGATTCTGCGAAACGATGTCGCATGAACCGTCGGCGAGACAGCAGGCACCTTCGACCGGGCAGACGACATCAGCACACGTCGTGCCTTCACCCTGGAACTGGCCGCCCGCGGCGACGCAGCCTGCGGATGTACTTGTGAAGCAACCGCCGGTCTCGAGACAGCATGCACCCATCGGCTGCGGACAGACGATGGTGGCACACGATGTGAAGTTGCCCTGATAGGAACCACCGAGCGAATTCACACACTTGTCCTGCGTGACGTCCTGACAGGAACCGTTCGGCAGGCAGCACGCGCCAGTCGGCGGCGGGCAGCTGGTGTTGGTGCAGTCGGTGAAGTTGCCCTGATAGACGCCCATGCATTCCGCTTCAAGCGTCACCACGCACGTGCCGTCCGGCAGACAGCAGGCACCCTTCGGCAACGGGCAGAGCATGTCGCTGCAGACCGTGAGATTGCCCTGGAACTGACCACCCAGTGCATCGCAACGATCCTGCGCGGATTCGTTGTCGTCGGCCGGAAGGTCAACGCACGTGCCGTCTTCGAGGCAGCATGCACCCGGCGGGAACGGGCAGGTGTCGGGGAGGCACACCGTGCCGTCACCCTGATACTCGCCACCGTTCATGACTTCGCATTCGCTCTCGGTGTTCGTGATGATGCACGAACCGTCGTCGAGACAGCAGGCACCAGGATTATCGCACGGCGGCGGCACATCCAGACACGAGACCGGCACGCCCTGGAACATGCCGCCCATGGTGGCGCATTCCGTCGGCGTGGCTTCGACGCAGGAGTTGTCGGGGAGGCAACATGCTGCGGGCTTTTCCACGAATTCGTAGGTGACGCGAAGGACACCGTTGGACACGAGCGAGGCATTCACGACCAGGGGGCAGCCGCACACCGCTGAGAAGCTGCCGCCGACGAGCACGTCAGCAGGCAACGATCCTGCGCCGACGAACTGGGAGAGGTCCCCCATCGCCGACGTGAGCATGTCCATTTCCATGCATGTGAATTGGATGCGACCGAAGTCGACGAAGTCCGGTCCCATGCCGTTGAAGCCATCGCTTCCGCCGGCAACCTGAACGATCGGATCGTCGAAGCCTTCTTCGCACATGACCATCAAGGGCCCGAAGTTGGACACGACCATCGACATCGCTTCGGCCGCCACTGCCGCCGGCTCGAGGCCGAGGTTCTCGGCGCTCAGCGCACCGTTGACGGTCGCTTCGAGCTCAAACGTCACCTTGACAAGGTTGCGCGCGCCGCCCATGTCGTCGAATTTCGGCACATTCAGATCGATCTGAACGGGGTCGCCGATCTCGCCGGTTTCCCATGGAATCTCAATCGGCGCCTGCGTCATGACATCGCCCGCAAGCGCTGTCGTCGTACACAGACACGTACCGATGATCACCGCGCACAGCGCAGCGAATTGACGGATAGTCTTGGTCTTCATTGTCCTTCAGTCCCCTGTGAGAAGCACCCACCCACGATTCGTTTGCACACGAAGCGTCTCAAAGTTCATGTGCGTCGATGCCGAGCCATACGATCAACGTTGACGTTGATCGCCTCGGACCCCCCGGTCCGCCAGTCGGACCAGCGCGCCGATGTTATCGGAAGAAGAGCCGCGATCCAACGGCTTTCATCTCCTTATCCTCAGGTAATTTGCCGACAACGGCCCCTGAGCGTCGAATCGAAATGTTAAGGTGGGTAACGCGCGGCGTTTCAACCTGACGCAACGCATGGTGGATGATCGCGGCTCGCTCTGGTTTGAGCCAACGTTGTCCACGAGCTGTGCACCGGCGCTTCGGCGCGATCAGAGTTGAAAAGAGTTGATCACGGCGAGCAGATCATCGATGTTCACAACGCCATTGTCATTCACATCTTCGGGGCATGGCGCTTGGATGCAGAGATCACCAAAGGCGTTGATCACCGCCAGGATGTCATCAACATTGACCCGGCAATCACCCGTCGCATCGGCCGCCACCGGCTTGGTGCTATAGGTGATGCGAATGATGCCGGACGCCTCGAAGTCGCCGCCCGTCAGGGCCGGACAACCACACGTCACGTTGACATTCCCGTCCAGCGTGACTGAAGCGGGGACAGTTCCGGTCCCTACGAATGGAGACAGATCTGTCTCGTCGGACGATGCACACTCGGAAAAGACACAGGGGAATTCCGTCGGCCCGAAGACCGCGAAGTCCGGCCCGCTGCCGAACGTGCCATCGCTCGGGCCCACCATCTGATTTGGATACGTGATGCTGTCGATGCACGGCATGGTCAACGGCAATTCGGTGGCCGCCGGGAATTCCACGCGAAGATCAGACTGAAGCGACGCACTTACAGAGCCCGTTCCACCGGCGAGATTCTCTGCCGAAGCTTCACCCGTCGTCACCGCATCGACTTCCAGCGTGACGACGAGTAACTCGCGCGTCCCGCCTAGATCATCGAACTGCGGAATGTCGAAGATCACCGGCTTGCCGAAGGTCAATCCCGTTTCGAACGGAACCTCAATCGTCTCGGCGAATGTCGCGCCTGTAAGCAACGCCGTCGACATGACCAGCGTCATATGTCTCTTCATCACCTTGCCATTCTCCTGATTCGTAACCTCACCGTCGTTCAAGCTGCAAAGGCGTTGATCACTGCGAGGATGTCATCGATATTCACGACGCCACTGTCGTTCACATCTTCCGGGCACGGCGTCGGAACACAGACCGCACCGAATGCATTGATGACGGCGAGGATGTCATCAACGGTGACCGCGCCGCTGCCGTTCACATCTCCCGCCATCGGACATTCGGCAGCCGCGCAGCCCGTGAAATCACCCTGGTATGTCCCGCCACCGTCAACACACGCGATCTGCTGGAGGCTCTGGCATTCGCCGGAATCGAAGCAACATGCACCGTTCGGAGGTTCGCAATTGGAGGTTGAACACGCGGTAAAGAGGCCCTGGAAGATTCCGCCGATGTCATCGCACAGTGTCTCGTTGAC
>JBCCFX010000048.1:0-20794 GCA_039029515.1 Planctomycetota bacterium | reverse complement strand
TGATTGAGCAGTGTGACGTCTTGAGGATGTTCCGGTCGAAGCGCATTGAGCCGCGCGATGGCATCCTCGGTTCGTCCGGTCGCCAGCAGTCGGTCTGCCTCGTTGATGGTGCCGGCGTATCCGGTACGCATCGCAAGCAGATCATCGAGCCACGGATCATCCGTCACTTGTTTCGAGCCGGCACCGCGTGCGGCGGCGCGAGCGGCGTCATCATCGCGACCCAGACCTCGATAGGCGCGGCTCAGCAATGTGTGGGCATAACCGATGTCACGGAACTGCGGATTGCGCGTCACGCGCTCGAGCATCATGACCGCGGCCGCATCGTCACCCTGTTCCATCCGCACACGAGCGGAACCGATGGCGTTGAGCGGATGTCCCGGCTGCGCGCGCTCAGCGTCGTCGTAGTGTGATGATGCTTCGGCAAGCTGCCCGAGTTCCAACGACCACTGTCCCAGACGACGATGCGCACTGCCATACGAATCATTCAACTTGATCGTCATGCGGCCTGCTTCGATGGCGCCTTCGAGATCGCCGGCTTCCGATCGGTGCAAGGCAAGGAAATGCCACCATCGTGGCTGTTCATCGTCCATGGCAATGGCCTGGAGGTACGCTTCTTCGGCTGCGTCTTCGAGGCCGTTGGCGTGATAGAGCTGGGCCAGCCGAATGCGCAGGCCTGCGTTGCCCAGATCCTGTTCGATCTGACCGAGTGTCTCGCTGACCGCAGCCTGAATCATCGGGTCTGCTTCGTCGACGTTGGCCGAATGCACCGGCGGCGGCGCCGGACCATCACGGAGGATGGCCAATGTCCCTGCGACCACGATGATGATCGCTCCCGCCAGTATGAAGCCGAGTTTCTTCGTCATGAGCCGCCCGACGCCTCCTGAGTCCATGATACGACGCTCGATTCGGCGAACGCAAAGCTGTTCTGCTGCGCGTGATGCGGTTCGGTGGACCGCGAGTCATGCCGGGCACTACGATCAGCCGAACAAGTGTACGACAGCGTCACCATCATATCGACGAGCCTCGCTCTATCATGAATTACGCCGCCGCATGCCAGACCGCCTTCGAATGTCCGCGCGACCAGCGTGAGATCAGCGATCGCGTGGCTCGCATGTGCGACATCGCCGAGCTCACGATTGTCGGATACGAGCCATTTCACGACATCCGATTGCTGGCGTTTCCTGAGTTCGCGCACGCTGCGCCTATCTATGACTCAGTCGCCAAGCTCCGCAAGCGTCTCGCCGTGCCGATGCCGAATGCCTATACCGACACCTACACGAAGCTCTGCGCTCGCTACGGATGCTACATCCAGACCGGAACGTTTCTTGAAGCGGATCCCGACAACGAGGACGTCGTGTTCAACACCACGGCGTTGATCGGCCCGACGGGCGTCCTGTCATGCTATCGCAAAGTTCATCCCTGGATCCCCTGGGAGCTTCATGCAAGCCCGCACGATGCGCCGCGCGACAACCACGATCCGTTCCCTGTCGTGGAGACCGAGTTGGGACGCATCGGCGTTGCGATCTGCTACGACTGGTTGTTTCCGGAGACGATTCGTCAGATCGCATTCAACGGCGCTGAGATCATCATTCGAGTGTCCGCGTATATGCATCCATGGGGCGCGACGGCACCGATGGATTGGTGGACGCTGATCAATCGCACGCGTGCGCTGGAGAACACGGCGTTTGTCGTCGCGGCGAATCAGGGCGCGGAACTCAAAGACTATCCGCCATTCAGTTGGCCAGGCGGAAGCATGGTCGTTGACTACGACGGCCGTATCCTCGCGCAGGCTGATCCCGGTAGTGGCGAACAGGTTGTGGTCGCACCAATCAACATTGATGCGTTACGGGCTGAACGTGAGCGTCGTGTCGGGCACGACATGCTCGGTCACCTGCGCGCTGATCTGCACACGTATCTCAATGGGAGCATCTTCCCGCCAACGGCGTCGCATCCCATCACGCAGGAATCAATTCGCGAACGCATTCAGGCCGGTCGCGATGAAGTATCGAAACGAGCATCGACATGAAGAAAGCCATTCTCGTGCTTCTCGTCCTCGCGATTCTCGCCAGCATGGCGTTCATGATCGTGATCGTGTCCTTCGGCCAGAAGAAGCAGCAACCGCAGCCTCCGGCCGGCACCGTGACGGCTGAACTGATCGACCGGAACAACCGGGGAGTCGGTCTGATGGGGATGTTCAAGTACGAAGACGCCGTGGACGTCTTCAAGGACATCACCACCGAGTATCCCGATGCGCTGGAAGCCAAAGTGAATCTGGCTGTCGCCACCCTGAATCGCCAGCAGGATGGTGATGAAGAACGCGCGATGACCTACGTCACCGAAGTGCTCGCGGAGGATCCGAACCACCTTCGAGCGCATTATGTCTCCGGCCTGCTTACGTTGTACGCAGGTGAGATGGAGGCCGCGATCGGTCACTTTCGCTTTGTCGCGGAACGTGACCCGCTCGATGCGTACGCACAGTATTACGTCGGCCAGTGTCTCTTTCGTGACCGGCAGTATGACGAAGCGCTCACGTATCTGATGCAAGCCATCGAGCTCGATCCGTATCTTCGCAGCGCGTATTACGCAGCATCGCAGGTGCTGCCACGCATCGACCGTGAAGAGGAAGCCCGCGAGTTCAGCGACGCGTTTCAACGACTCGACAGCAATCCGCGTGCTCGTCTCGTCGAATTCAAGTACACCAAAATGGGGCCGAAGGGCGGCACCGTTACGATCGGCGATGACGATTCGGACTCATCCCGAGGCATCAAGCCGGATGGCCCGACCTTCATGCCGCTCGAGCCGTTGATTGCGGATGCCGAGCTCGCGTGGCGTGCGCCGGACGCTGATCAGCTGCGAAGTATGACGGCGTGCGACATCGATGGTGATGGCGACGTCGACATCTTCATGGCCAATGCCTTGGACGATGTTGACACACCCAATGCAATCTGCCTGAACGATGGCAATGGGAATTTCTCGCTGCATCGCGATCACCGACTCGCTGAGATTCCGGGTGTCAACGCCATGCTGTGGGGCGACGTCGACAACGATGGGCTCACGGATGTGTATGTCTGTCGTGACGGCTCCAATATGTTGTTCCGACAGGAAGAAGGCGGCGCGTGGGTCAGCATCACGAGTGCAGCGAACGTTGCCAATGGTGAATTCAATACGATCGACGGCGCCATGGTCGATGCGGATCATGACGGTGATCTGGACATCTTCTGCGTGAACGCCGATGGCCCGAACGAACTGTTCAACAACAATCTGGATGGCACGTTTCGTCCGATCGCGGCCAGTCAGGGGATCGATGGAGGAGATCGAGCGTCGCGTCAGGTGACATTCGCCGATCTCGATGCGGATCGCGATCTGGATTTCATCGTGCTGCATGATGAAGCACCGCACGATGTGTTCCTGAACGATCGCCTGTGGTCCTACAAACGCAGCGATGCGCTGGCCGCGTTCGCGGAAGCGGACAGCATTGCCATGGCCGTGGTCGATCGTGATGCCGATGGGCAGATCGAACTCCATGTAATCGACCGGACGACGGAATGGCACTCGTGGGTGCAGACCCCGGAACGGTGGGAGATGCAACCTGTGCTGCCTGCGGTCAGCGGCGGAGCATCGGGCCAGCCCAGTATGCTGACGATGGATGCAGACGGTGACGGCGTCTTCGACGTCGATGTCACCCGGACTTCGTTCGGTCGCAGTGAGATCGTCCTGAATCCGAATGCCGGACCGGCAGTTGTCGGCGTCAATGCCGACGGTGTGCCGTGGATTCAGCGACCGGGCACCGGTCGCTATCCATTCATGGGACTGGCATTCACAGGACGTGAAGATGCGGGGCAGTCCATGCGCTCGAACGCATCCGGCATTGGTACATCGGTTGCAGTGCGCGCACATGAACATTGGACAACAGCCAGCAAGCTGCGTGCAGGCACGGGGCCGGGACAATCACTGCAACCGATCACGGTCGGTCTCGGTGGTCGCGCGGAAGCGGACTTCATCGCCATTGACTGGTCGGACGGTGTGTTTCAGAGTGAAGTGGATCTCGCGGTGGGCGAACTCCACGTGATTCAGGAAGAGCAACGGCAGCTTTCGAGTTGTCCGGTCATCTTTGCGTGGAACGGGACATCGTTTGCGTTCGTCAGTGATATCCTCGGTGTGGGCGGGATTGGCTACGCCATCGGTCCGGGCGAGTACGCAGAACCACGGCCATGGGAAAACTTCATGTTTCCCGATGGCGCGCTGCAGCCGGTCGATGATCGATATGTGATCAAACTCAGCGAGCCAATGGAAGAGGCGTGTTATCTCGATGCATCGGCGTTGGTCGCGTATGACTTACCGCCCGGTATGCATATGACGCTCGACGAGCGCATGAGTATCAGCGGCCCGGTGCCGACCGGCGCCCCAGTCTTCGGTGAGATCATCATCGCGCCGAAGAACGCATTCAATGAGCGCGGCGAAGATGTCAGCACGGCGGTGCAAGATGTCGATCATGTCGCCGCACCGATTCCGGCTCTGGATCATCGGTTCCTGGGGCGCCTCGCCAATGAGCATGTGCTGACCATCGAGTTTGATCAGCCGCTCGACACGGTCAAGCAACCGGTTCTCGTCATCGATGGTTGGGTCGAGTATCCGTACTCGCAGACCATGTTCTCAGCATGGCAGGCCGGCGCAACGTACGACGCGCCGACGCTGGAAGCGCGAGGAGCTGACGGGGAATGGACAGCCGTCCTTGAGCAGTTCGGGTATCCCGCAGGGATGCCACGGCAGATGAGCGTGCCGATTCCGGCATTGCCGGACGGAGCGACTGCATTGCGTCTGCGCACCAACCTTGAGGTGTATTGGGACCGCATCGTGGTGATGGGGGCATCACCAGGCGCGAACGTGGAGCGGCATCAGTTCGAACTGGTCGCTGCCAGCCTCCGCCAGACCGGATTCGCCAGGCGGATCGCGCAGCCGCAGCGTCGGCCTGACTATGACTACAACGACCGCCAGCCATTCTGGGACACGCGATATCAGGCGGGGTTCTACACGCAGATCGGCGACTGTCGCGATCTGCTCGTCCGGGCAGATGATGCACAGGTCATCTTTGGTCCGGGTGAAGAGGTCCATATGGAATTTGCGACCGCGAATGCCGGCTCGATGCCGGTCCTGCCGGACGGGTGGCGTCGGGTCCTTGTGCTTGAGTCGATTGGCTGGTGCAAGGATATGGATCTCTTCACGCGGGACGGCGAGACGATCGCTCCAGTGCCATCGCGTGCCACGTTGACGAGCGAGGCCGACGCGTTGCGAAGCGAGTTCAATACCCGGTTTGAGGCGGGTAAATCGTCACAGTTTAATGCATATTGAACGCATAATGCGGTGAACACGTGTCGTCCGCGTGATTGGGATGAGTATGAAATGAATTATGCATGATCTTCGCGCGACATCATGCTTGCTGTTCGATGCCCTGCGCGGAATGATATGCCGGAGGAGTGCATCATGACGCAGGAACCCGCAAGGCCATCATCGCGGCCTCGATATCGTCCCGTTGTCGGCCCGCGGCTGAAGAAACTGCTTGCAGTCATCTTCCTGTTGTTCGCCATCCTTGCGGTCAACTCGGTGTACCTCGTGGTGATCCGTGCTGCCGGCGAGATGTCTGGTGAGTCGTACGAGAACCTCTTCTACCTGTGGATGATCCTCGTTCACCTCGTCCTCGGCCTGCTCATCGTGGTGCCGGTCATCGTGTTCGGGATCGTGCACATCCGGAATGCGTCGAATCGTCCGAATCGTCGCGCTGTTCGCGTGGGTTATGCGTTGTTCGCGTCGGCGATCATTCTCTTCGTCACCGGGTTTATCCTGATCTTCGGGGTTCATCCCACGGTCCAGCGCGTGTCGTACTGGGGCCATGTGATCGCGCCGTTGGCGGCGGTGTGGCTCTTTGTGCTGCATCGACTTGCAGGTCGTCGGATCAAGTGGAAGGTCGGCATGACGTGGGGTGCGGTCGCGACTGGTTTCGCGGTGATCATGCTGATCGTTCAGGCGCAGGATCCACGTGCGTGGAATCAACAAGGCAACCCGCGAGGCGAAGAGTACTTCCTGCCGTCGCTCGCGCGAACGTCCACCGGGCAATTCATTTCTGCAGACGTTCTTGAGAACAACGAGTATTGCCTTGAATGCCATGCTGACGTTCATGCCTCTTGGGCGAACAGCGTGCATCGCTTCAGTTCGTTCAACAACCCGCCATACCTTGCGAGCGTACTGGAGACGCGGCAGGTCATGAATGATCGGGATGGGTCGGTGCAGGGGGCGCGCTTCTGTGCCGGCTGCCACGATCCAGTGCCGTTCTTCAGCGGTGCGTTCGATGATCCGAAGTTCGATGACCCGAACTACGATCTTTCCGCCGACAGCATGGCGCAGGCTGGCATCACCTGTACGGTGTGCCATTCCATCTCGCATGTGAATACGCCGCTCGTCGGAGTCGCTGACTACACGATTGATGAACCCATTCACTACCCGTTCACGTTTAGCGAGAACAAGATGTTGCGCTGGGTGAATCGGCAACTCGTGAAGGCGAAGCCTGAATTCCACAAGAAGACATTTCTGAAGCCGTTGCATTCGACCGCGGAGTTCTGCGGCACGTGTCACAAGGTTCATCTGCCTGAGTTCCTGAACGATTACAAATGGCTGCGCGGCCAGAATCACTACGATGCCTGGCTGCTCAGCGGCGTTTCAGGGCATGGTGTTTCGAGTTTCTACTATCCACCGAAGGCTGAAACAGATTGCAACGGCTGCCACATGCCGTTGATGGCGTCGAACGAGTTCGGGGCGCAGTTCCGCGATGATTCCGGCGTGTTGAAGGTTCATGATCACATGTTCCCCAGCGCCAATACCGCTATGGCTCAATTGGTGGGCATGGAAGATGCGGACGCGGTTATCGATGCACACCGCGAGTTCAACGAAGGCGTGATGCGTATCGATATCTTCGGCGTCAAGACCGGCGGTTCGATCGATGGCGACCTCATCGCGCCGTTGCGGCCGACTGTTCCGGCGCTCGTGCCCGGCGAGACGTACCTGCTTGAAACCGTCGTGCGCACGATGAAGATGGGCCACATGTTCACGCAGGGCACATCTGATTCCAATGAAGTCTGGGTCGACATCACCGTGCGATCGGGCGATCGCGTCATCGGACGCAGCGGTGGTCAGCGTGAATCCGACAATGAAGTCGATCCATGGTCGCACTTCATCAATTCGTTTGTGATCGACCGTGAAGGCAATCGAATCAGTCGGCGGAATGCGCAGGACATCTTTACGGCGTTGTACAACAACCAGTTGCCACCGGGCGCAGCTGATGTCATTCACTACAAGCTTCGCGTGCCGGAAGATGTCGTTGAGCCAATTACGGTTGACGTCGCGTTGCAGTACCGAAAGTTCGATACCGAACTGATGCGATTTGTGATGTCCAATGACAACTACGTCAACACGCTGCCGATCATGACGATGGCCGAGGATACGCTCACGTTCCCGATCTCGCCCGGCGACGTGCGTGAGGTCGAACCGCCTGCAATCGAAACATGGATGCGATGGAACGATTACGGCATTGGTCTCTTGCGGAAGGGCGATACCGGCGAACTCCGTCAGGCTGAAGCGGCATTCAGCGAAGTCGAGGCGCTGGGGCGACCCGATGGCCCGTTGAATATTGCGCGCGTCTACATCAATGAAGGCCGTGTGACTGACGATGCGCCGGCAGCATTGCAGCGAGCGCTAGAATTTGACCCGCCGGTGTATGCGTGGTCGTATCTGTGGTTCGCGGGCCTTGTCGATCAGCAGAATGGTCGCCTCGATGAAGCGATCGCCAAGTTCGAGCAGATTCTCGAAGGTGGTTTCGAGCAGGCGGCAGGACGTTCCTTTGACTTCACACGTGACTATCGGTTGCTGAATGAACTCGGTTCGACGGTGTACGATCGGGCAAAGCAGGAGCGCGGCGCAGCATTGCGGTCGAGTCGCGAAACGATGCTCAATCGCGCGCGCGGCTTGTTTGAGGCGACGCTGGCGATCGATTCGGAGAATGTGCGAGCGCACTACAACCTCCGGCAGATATGTACCGAACTCGGTGATCTGGAGCAGGCTGAAGTCCACGCGGAGCTGCACCGGAAATACAAGCCGGATGACAACGCTGCGGATCAGGCAATCGCGGCGGCGCGACGCAAGTATCCGGCTGCGAACAAGGCGGCGGAAGACATCGTGATCTATGATCTTCAACGTCCAGGCGCATACGGCCTGGATGAGGACGCCGAGGAGGTAGCGAAGCTTGACTCCTGATCAGGACCAACACGACATTCACGACGTCGGTCAGAGCGATGATGCCATCATTGGTGTTGCCCTGCGCTGGTCGATCGTTGCGATCGTCGGTATCGCCGTCGTTGTCGGCGGCATCCTCTTCATCCTTCGAGAACCGGAAGTCGTCGAAGTGTTGAAGGACAAGGATCTCAACGTAGTTGATGCGCTGACGCGTGACGATGTCGAGTTGCCGACCATTCCTTTCGCCGACATCACGACGCAAGCAGGTGTGGCGTTCACGCATGTGAGCGGTGCAAATGGCGAGAAACTTCTCCCTGAAACGATGGGTGGTGGCGCCGCATTCTTTGACTGGGACCGCGATGGCGATCAGGATCTTCTGTTCGTCAACGGCGCTCACTGGTCGCACAGCGCGCAGTTTGAATCAACGCAGACGGTGTGGTTGTATGAGAACACCGATGGCTCCGGCACCTTTCGGAACATCTCGGACACCGTTGGTCTGACGGCGCGCGATCGATATGGTTTCGGCCCGGCAATTGCCGATTATGACAACGATGGCGACGCCGACCTGTTCATCGCGTGTCTTGGCGAGAACATGCTGCTGCGTAACGATGGCGGAAATTTTGTCGATGTCTCACGTGATGCCGGGATTGCCGGCGATGAGCGATGGAGCTCCAGCGCCGGCTGGTTTGACGCGGACAACGATGGCGACCTCGATCTTGCTATATGCAACTACGTGGCGTGGTCGCGCGACCTGGATATCGAAAATGCATTCTCGCTGAACGGTGAGGATCGAGCGTATGGTCCGCCGACAGACTTTCCGGGAACGCATTGTCAGTTGTATCGCAACAATGGTGATGGCACGTTCGCGGATGTGTCCGCAGAGGCCGGCATCGAAGTGACGAACCCATTGAGTGGTGAGCCGGTTGGGAAAGCCCTGGCGTTACGACCAGCGGACATAGATCGTGATGGGTGGATGGACCTGCTCGTCGCGAATGACACCGTGCAGAACTTCTTTTTTCACAATCAAGGCGACGGCACGTTCGTCGAACGTGGCGATCCGTCCGGCGTTGCATTCGGTAACGATGGCAATGCGACCGGCGCGATGGGCATTGATACTGGTTATTTCCGACATGACGAATCGCTTGCGGTCGCCATCGGAAACTTCGCCAAGGAAATGACGTCGTTCTACGTTTCTCAGCCGGGCAATCCGCTGTTCTTCTCCGATGAAGCCATTGTCGAAGGCATTGGCTCGCCGAGTCGCATCAAACTGTCGTTCGGCGTCGTGTTCTTTGATGCTGATCTCGACGGATGGGACGACTTGCTTCAGGCGAATGGTCACCTCGAAGAGACGATTCAGGAAGTCTATTCCAGTCAGCGATACCGACAGCCGGCGCAGTTGTTCTGGAATGCGGGGCCGGATGCTCGGGCGTGCTTTGCCGAACTCGATGCAACACGAGTCGCCGATCTTGCCACGCCAATCGTGGGTCGAGGCGCTGCGTATGCAGACATTGATGGCGATGGTGATCTCGATGTCCTGCTGACGCAGACCGGCGGTCCGACTTTTTTGTTGCGAAACGATCAGGCCACAGATCATCACTGGCTGCGCGTTTCGTTGCAGGGCACAACTTCGAATCGAGATGCGATCGGTGCGGAAATTGAAGTGATTGCGGGTGGTGCGACGTATCGCAAAACGGTGATGCCGACCCGAAGTTACATTTCACAGGTTGAACGACCGATGACGATCGGCCTCGGGCAAACCGCATCCATCGATGCGATTACCGTGCGATGGCCGAGCGGTATCGAGCAGACGGTCGAACCCGAAGGCGTCGATACGATGATGGTGATTGTCGAGCCGGATGCGGCGTAACGCGGTACGGAGGTCGCGTCATGCCGATCGATAAGAACGAACGCCAGACCGTCGTCCGGGATCTCATTCATCGGAACGCGGTCGCGAATCAGTTTCAACTTGCAGATCTGCTTGCCGCGGAGGGCATCGACGTGACGCAGTCAACGCTGTCGCGCGATCTGCGAGAGATCGGCGCGACCAAGGGACCGGTCGGCTACGTCGTCCCAAACGATCGGCCAACATCCAAGGAGCGACGCGCGCTGAGTCGCTTGCTCCGAGATACCGCTGAACACGTCGCGGTCAGTGGGACGATTGTCGTCATCCGGACGCGTGTTGGCTATGCGCAGGTACTGGCGCAGGCCATCGACGAAGACGTCTGGTCGATGTGTGTCGGGACGATCGCAGGGAAGGACACCGTGTTCGTTGCCATGACGTCGTCCGCGTCCGCGCACGCGGTCGCCCGCGAATGTAATTCCATGCTCCGGCGGCGATGACCGTCGCGTCGAGCTGCTTACGTCGTTGGCGTGTTCCGACGGATACGCTGAGCGAGAACCTTCATCACTTGCAACGCAAACATCGGCGTCTGCTGGACGAGGAACGTGAATCGACGTTCGTCGATCGGGATGATTTCGCACGCGGTCTTCGCTCGTGCTGCCGCGCTTCGCGTGTGCGTGTCGATCAATGCCATTTCGCCGAAGATCTCGCCCGGTCCAAGTGTCTCAAGAACATCGTCGCCGATATGGATCTCAACCTCGCCGTCGCGAATCGCGTACATGACGTTGCCGGTCTCGCCTTGGGCGAATATCGCCTGGCCGGCGGTGAACGTATCGAAGTCGGTTGCGTTCCTGAACATGTTTGAGGCGGACATGCCAATGGCTCCTGAGCATTCGGGCGGTGTCGTTGACGAAGTCAGACGGCAACTATAATCGAATCGATTGGACGGGCAATTGGTTCTTCGCGGTGCAGGCACCAACACGGGTCGTATCGATGTGGGTCAGGGGTGAAACGCATGCTGGAACTTGTCGTCATCGGCCCTGAGCCGGACCAGCGGTGGCGACGTCCGCTCCCATCCGGGCGGACGATTCGTATCGGTCGCGCGGTGACCAACGGCTGGGCCATTCCATGGGACAAGATGATCTCGCGCGAGCATGCGGATCTGCGCCTGAGCGGTCAGACGCTCCATGTGCGTTGTCTGGATCGGGCGCTCAACGCCGCCGAACTTGACGGCGAAGAGCATCGAGAACTCGAGATCCGTGCCGGTCAACGATTTCTCATTGGTGAAACATGGTTCCAGATTGATCACGATGAACCTTCGACGATGCCTGGCACATCCTGCCGCGAACATGCGTTTGCTCGCCGGGCGCTCCGAGACTCCATGTTTCGTGATGCGGAAGCACGGCTTCAGGTGCTGACCGATCTGCCTGCCGTCGTCTCGCAGTCCGCGCGTGATGATGAATTCGCCCAACGTCTCGCGGAACTCCTGCTTGACGGTATTCCGAAATCGCACGCAGCCGCCGTCGTGCAGTGCAATGATTCGGACCTCCTGAATGTGCATGCGCCGCGCACGATGCGCTGGGTGACACGAAGCGATCACGCAGGCGGGTTCCATCCGAGTCGTCGATTGATCTCATCGTCGCTGGAGCGTGGGGAATCGATCCTGCACGTCTGGGCCGACGATGCATCGAATGCGGCGTACACGGTCGCCACGGCATTTGACTGGGCGTTCTGCACGCCGGTGCTCGGCAAGGCAAGCGATGGATGGTGTCTCTACGTGACAGGCAAGCGGTCGGAGATCGCGAACTGTGAAGAAGACATTGAAGGTGATGTGCGCTTCGCGGAGTTGCTCGCGGAGATCACCGCGTCCATTCGTGAAGTGCATTTTCTGCAACGGCAGCAGCGCGGTCTGTGCGAGTTCTTTTCGCCGACGATGGTCGACGCGATGTCCGGGACCTTCTCGATGGATGCGCTCGAGCCGCGCGAATGCGATGTCACCGTCATGTTCTGCGATCTGCGTGGTTTCTCGCGGATGTCGGAGGAAGGGCGCGATGATCTTCATGGCCTGCTTGAACGCAGCCGGCTTGCGCTCGGCGTGATGACCGAAGCAGTGTTTGCTGAAGGCGGTGTGATTGCCGATTTTCAGGGCGACGCCGTCCTCGGATTCTGGGGCTGGCCGGTGGATGAAGGTGATGGCCGATGTCGGGCTGCCCGGGCAGCGCTGGCAATCCAACATGCGTTCGCAGAGGCACGTGCAACACCAGACCATCCGCTCGGATCCATGCGTGTCGGAATCGGCATCACGCACGGGCGCGCGATCGCCGGCAAGATCGGTACGCCGGACCAGGCGAAGGTTGGGGTCTTCGGTCCGGTCGTTAACGTCGGTTCACGTCTTGAAGGACTCACGAAAGCAACGGGAACGACGATCCTGACCGATGCTGCATGTGCGCACGCGATTCGTGAACAATCCGATGGTTTCGCGTTTCGTTTTCGGAGCTTCGGCGCGGTGCAGCCGTACGGCATGCAGCAGGTCGTCGATCTCGTCGAGGTGCTGCCGTCGAGCGATCAGCCGGAGGCGCCGACCGATGAAGAACTGACCGCATTCGAACGTGCTCGAGAATTGTTCGCATCGGGCGCGTGGGCGGACGTTCGACGCCATCTCGAATCGTGCCCGGCAGATGCGGGACCGCGTACATTCCTCGAGCGCATCATGGAGCGGCTTGGTGAACCACCTGCGACTTGGGATGGCACTATCGTGATGCACGAGAAGTAGCGGCGAGGCGTGCGAATCGTGCGATTGAAGCGATTTGCGGCCGATAATCCGGTGCACAGCCTGTTCTTCGCGGCTCACACTATCGCCGCAGCGCGGATTTCCTCATAATGGGAAGCGTCGGGAGGGAATGCCGTCGGGGGGGAAACCGGCGGTATTTGTGTTTTTGTGTGGCCGATCTGCGGTGTGGAAGACCACGGACCGGTAGAACCCGAATTCGGAAGAGGACCTGGAATCATGGAAAATCGAACCCCGTCGCCATTCGTGGCGACGCATCGTGCGCGCGGACCACTCGCGGGCCTGGCGGTGGTCGGTGTAGGCATGCTCGCCATGATGACCGCATCGTCGCCTGGTGACATGCGCCCGTCATCATCGAATGAGACGCTGAAGCCTGCGATCTCGGATCAGGATCTGACCGAGGTGTCGAAGCAGATCGTTCGACGAAAACTCGGCATTACTGATGTTGAAATCGTCGAGCTCGGCATGCAGGGTGATATCGGCGGTCGCATGACGATCGATGTGCCGCTCAACGGCGTTGTGCATTCGTTGCAGGTCGCCCCGCACTCAGTGCGCTCGCCCAACTACGAAGTGCGCGTCCAGGCCGAGGACGGCAGCTGGTCGATCGCACCGCCGAGTCCGGTTGAAACGTTCCGCGGGACGATAATCGGGATTCCCGGCTCGACCGTGACCGGCTCGATGATCGACAATGAAGTCCATGCGCAGATCCGCATGAATCCCACGCAGATGATGTGGGTTGAACCGATCTCGCTTCACGTTCCAAATAGCACCGGCAAGTACGCGGTCTATCGCGGCGAAGATGTGCTGCCGGTTCCGGGCGGTTGCGGTACATCGCATGCGGCGGCGGTCGATGCACTCATTGACAATCTGATCGTTCAGGATGCCGGCGTCGCCGGAGGTGGTGGTATTGGCGGTGGAGGCGGCGCGCCGTGCATCGCGGAACTCGCCTGTGATGCCGACACTGAGTACTTCAACACGTACGGCACCGTGGCGGCAACGGAAGCGCAGATCAACTCGATCATCAACACCGTCAATCAGCAGTATGAATCTCAGGTCGGCATCACGCACCAGGTCACAACGATCCTCGTGCGTACCGGCAGCGATCCGTACACGTCGACTGACGCCGAAACCCGACTTTGTCAGTTCATCACCGAGTGGACGAACAATCAGGGCGGCGTGCAGCGTGATGTTGCGCACCTGTTCACCGGCGTCAACCTCGCCGGTTCGACCATTGGTATCGCATCCGACATCGGCCAGACTGGCATCTGCCAGAACAATGGCTCATGTTTTGGCGGGCAGTTTGGAACGCAAGGTTCCTACTGCCTTTCGCAGTCGGACTTTGATTCCAGCTTTGCGTGTAAGACTGATCTCACCGCGCACGAACTGGGTCACCTCTGGGGTGCGTTCCACTGCGGTTGTCCGAGCAACACGATGAACTCGGGTATCACCTGTGCGAACAACTTCTCCGGTCAATCGATCAACTCGATCACGAACTACGCCGCAACGCGCTCGTGTCTCACCGGTTCGTGTGGCGGTGGCAACCCGGTCGATAACGACAACTGTGCTGACGCCATTCCGTTCAACGGTGGTGCTGGCGACGGCGTGATTGCGTATTCAACGATCGGCGCGACGACGGACGGTCCGAACAACCCGGCCGGCGTGTGCAACGATTCCGGCTCCAACGAGACCGCAAACGACATCTGGTACACCTACTCGGCGACGTGCTCCGGTACGCTCACCGTGTCAACGTGTGACGATGTTCACGGTCAGGGTGCTCCCAACTACGACACCGATCTCGTCATCTATGGTCCGTACGCGAACGTAGGGGCGATCAACTGCAACAACCTCGCGTTCAACGCATGCAATGATGATGACACGACGAACCCGTGCGGCGGCGCACCGGAGTACTCCAGTACGATCGAAATCAACGTCGCTGCGGGTGAGGTCTACCTCATTCGTGTCGGAGGCTGGCAGACCGGCAACGCCGGTGACGGCTTCCTGAGCGTTGACTGTGCGGGCTCCGGCCCAAGCGGTGCCTGCTGCTTCGCCGATGGGTCATGCAGCATTACGGCTGGCTCCGGCGCTTGTACAGCGCAGGGTGGCACGTATCAGGGTGATGGTTCGAGCTGTGCCCCGAACCCGTGTCCGCAGCCGTCCGTGTGCGGCCCGGGTGCCGGTGACTGCTTCAGTGCGAACGGCACCGTGGGTTGTGATGATGTCGCGTGCTGCGAACTCATCTGTGCGGCAGATGCATTCTGCTGTGCCACGGAATGGGATCAGATCTGCGCGGATGCCGCGATCGCGAACTGCACCACGACGCCGACCGGCGCGTGCTGCTTCGCCGATGGTTCATGCAACGAACAGACCCAGGCCGATTGCAGCAACGCAGGCGGTACGTATCAGGGTGATGGCAGCGACTGCTCGCCGAACCCCTGCCCGCAGCCTGCAACAGGTGCATGCTGCTTCGGCAACGGTACATGCAACATCGATACCGCGGTAGGTTGTGCTGCGGCTGGTGGTACGTATGACGGTGATAACACCAACTGCTCGCCGAACCCGTGTCCGCAGCCAGTCGGTGCGTGCTGTCTTCCGGATGGTTCGTGCATTGTCGTCAACGCGAACGACTGTGCGGCACAGAGTGGTCTCTTTCAGGGCATCTTCGTGTCCTGTGGTTCGGTGAATTGCCCGCAGCCGGAAGGTGCATGCTGCTTCCCGGATGGATCCTGTACGGTTCTGACGGTTGGCAACTGTGATGTGCTGAACGGTGTGTACCAGGGCGACAACACGTCATGTTCACCAAACCCATGTCCGCAGCCGACCGGTGCGTGCTGCTTCGCCAGCGGTGTGTGCACAATCGAAACCGGTTCGGATTGCTCGAATCAGGGCGGCGCGTATCAGGGTGACGGTTCATCCTGTACGCCGAACCCGTGTCCGCAGCCGATGGGTGCGTGCTGTCTTGCCGATGGTTCATGCAACGTGAACACGTCAGCAGGTTGTACCGCAGCCGGCGGTGTGTACCAGGGCAACGACACGGTATGCAATCCGAATCCGTGTCCGCAGCCGATGGGTGCGTGCTGCTTCCCGGATGGATCATGTACGGTCCTGACGGTCGGTAACTGCACCGTCCTTGGTGGTGTGTATGAGGGTGATAGCACCGTCTGCTCGCCGAACCCGTGTCCGCAGCCGACTGGCTCGTGCTGCGTGGGTGCGCAGTGCTTCGTCCTGACCGAATCCGAGTGCGATGCCTTCAGTGGTTCGTACAACGGTGACGGTTCGGCGTGCTCGCCTGATCCGTGCTTCGTGCCGGTGACCTGCCCGTGGGACTGTGCTCCGGACAATGGCGATGGCACGTTCGGCAATGGAGCCGTCAACATCGATGACCTCCTCGAAGTCATCAACAGCTTTGACGCGCCGGGTGGTCCATGTGACTCCGAGCCGGACAACGGTGATGGCACGTTCGGCAACGGCATCGTGAACATCGATGACCTGCTGGGCACCATCAACAACTTCGGTGCCTGCCCGTAAAGGATCGATCGACAACGATTCGATTCTGATCTCGTCCACTTCACACCCCCGACTTCGGTCGGGGGTGTTTTTCGTTGGTACAGTTCCCGTTCACACGGCGCACCAACGTTCAGCGTGCGCGAAAGACCTGGAGGCGCATCGACCATGGATACCTTTGACGCGATTTACGGCCGCCGCGCCGTCAAGCATTACGACGCCGATCACGAGATGCCGGATGCCGATCTCCGCAAGATCCTCGAAGCGGCGATGCAGGCCCCGACATCGTTCAACATTCAGCACTGGCGCTTCGTCGTGGTGAAGGATCCTGCGCAACGTCAGAAGGTCCGCGAAGCGGGCTTCGATCAGGCGCAGATGACCGATGCTTCGGTGTTGATCATCATGACCGCAGACATCGATGCGTGGAAGAAGGACCCATCGCGCTATTGGGCGAACGCGCCGAAGGATGTCGCTGACATGCTTGTCAACTGGATGGGCCCGTTCCACGATGGCAAGCCGGAGCTACAGCGTGATGAAGCGCAGCGTTCCATCGGCATGGCGATGCAGACGATCATGGTCGCCGCCAAGGCGATGGGTTACGAATCGTGCCCGATGATCGGGTTCGAGCACGATGACGTTGCGAAACTCATCAACCTGCCCGCAGATCATTGCATCGGCCCGATGATCGCCATCGGCAAAGGCACCAAAGATCCCTGGCCGAAGCCCGGTCAGTTGTCGTACGACGAAGTTGTGATTGAAAACAGCTTCTGACGACTGCGAGCGTCAGCACGCAACCACTGCGAGGTACACTCATGAGTCGTACACGACCGGCATCGATCGTGTAAGGCTCATTTTCGTTTGCGAGGTGCACGATGCTGTGCAATCACGGTGCAACGCCTGAACTGATTCACGTGCCGGGCTTCTACGAACCGTTCAACGCGATCAGCCATCTCGTCGCGACGATCATCTTCATTGGTCTCGGCATCCTGCTGATTCGCCACGCACGCGGTGAACGGCAGCGCATCGCGTTTGCCTCTGTCTATGCCTTCGCGTGCATCTTCATGCTCTCGATGAGCGGTGTCTATCACATGCTGGTCGTCGACGGCACTGCAAGCGCGGTCATGCGCCGGCTGGATCACGGGGCGATCTTCATCCTGATCGCCGGCACGTTCACCGCGGTGCATGGCATTGTCTTTCGCGGTTGGATTCGCTGGTTCCCGCTCATCGTCGTGTGGGCGGTGACGATCGCGAGCGTCACGCTGAAGACGGTGTTCTTCAACTCGGTGCCGCCCGGTGTCGGGACTGCGCTATACGTTGTGCTCGGATGGGGCGTCGGACTCGTCGCGATTCCGATCTATCGGCAGCACGGCGCGAAGTACCTTGCGCCGTTGTTCTACGGCGGGATGGCGTACTCGATCGGCGCGATCTGTCACGCGCTGCCGTGGCTCATTGTGATTCCGCGGGTGATCCACGCGCATGAAGTCTGGCATCTTGCGGTGATGGCTGGTGCGGGTTTGCACTGGTGGTTCATCTGGAATGTGATACGGGACGAGAAGCAGTCGCTTCATCGTCCCGTGATTGTGTCTGCCTGATTGAACGTGTGTCGACTCAGCCGTGATCGTGACCGTCGTGGTCATGGTCGTGATCGTGGTCGCCGTGGTCGTGGCCGTCGTGATCGTGGTCGTGATCGTCGTGGTCATGACCGTTGTGGTCATGGTCGTGATCGTGATCGCCGTGATCGTGGCCATCGTGATCATGGTCGTGATCGCCGTGGTCGTGGCCATCGTTTGAGGCCTCAGTGACGTTGGCGTCGTCGCCGCTGGTGTCTTCGCTGGCGCAGCCGCCGAGGCCGAACCCGAGGGCGAGGCCGACGATGATCATGAGCTGGGTGATTCGATGCATGGCTGGAAACTCCTGTTTGGGTCGCTGAATCCAGCATTGGAGATTGCCCAAGCGTCGCCGTCAAGGGATGACGACGCGCGATCGGCGTCTTGATCGATGATCCCGCTGTCTGGGTGGCCCAGGATCCACTGCGTACCGCGCCTCCCAGGAGCTACACGCTCGACTGTTGACCAAGTCGTGCGGCCTGAGATGCCAGACAGCTGACGATCGCGGACTGTTCCGCAATGGCGTCGGCAACGGTCTGAGTGCTGCCGCTGACTTCGCCGACGCCGGTCTCGATCCCTTGAATCGACTCGACGACGTCGCGTATGCAATCCTGGATTGCCTGCACGCTCTCGCTGATCGTCACGGTGGCTTCCGCAGTCGCGGACGCCAGGCTTTTCACCTCGGCGGCAACGACGGCGAAACCTTTACCGGCGTCGCCAGCGCGCGCCGCTTCGATCGTCGCGTTGAGCGCGAGGAGGTTTGTCTGATCGGCCAGCTCCATGATGACAGAGAGCACCTTTTCGATGGACTCGCTGCTCTTGCTGAGCCCCGAGACTGTATCTGCTGCCTGTGTTGCACTCGCTTTGGCGCCTTCAGCGAGGTCTGCCGTGCTTTCTACATTCTGTGCGATGCTTGCGATCGCGTCCTTGAGCTCCACGACGCTCTTCGCGACCGACTCACCGATACTCGCGGACTGTCGCCGGGACTCGACGGCGGCGGTAATGTCCGTAGCGTATTTCACGACCTTCACGACTTTACCGTTCGCATCAAACTCCGGGTTGTACGTGGCTTGAATCCAGACCTCCTGATTCCCTTTGCCGAAGCGCTGGTATTCGCCCTGTTGGAATCGACCATTGGCCAGAGCGTTCCAGAATGCACCGTACTCACTCGAAGCCGTCCATTCGGGTGTGCAGAACATGCGGTGGTGATTGCCTTGGATCTCGTCCAGCGCGTATCCCATGGCCTGACAGAAGTTATCGTTCGCGGTCAGGATCGTGCCATCCGGCAGGAACTCGATCGTTGCCTGCGTCTTGTTGATGGCATCGATGGCAGCCTGCTTCTTTGCAGTAATGTCAACCGCGAATTTCACGACCTTAACGACTTGACCACGCTCATCGACGATCGGGTTGTAAGTCGCCTGGATCCAGACTTCGCGCCCGCCTTTGGCGAAGCGTCGGAATTCAGATGATTGGAATTGGCCGGCCTGAAGCTGCGTCCAGAACGCGTTGTACTCTTCAGATTTAGCGTACTTCGGGTCGACGAACATCTGATGATGTCGACCGATAATTTCCGATGCGCTGTACCCGAGCGTCTTCAGGAAGTTGTCGTTGGCCGTGAGGATAATACCGTCCGGTTCGAACTCGATGACTGCCTGTGATTTAGTAAGCGCATTGAAACACGCCTGCAGGTCATCGAAATTCGCCGTTCGTGCCTGCAACTCACGGAGCTGCACCGCTTCGGCGCTCTCCGTCCGCTTCGTCCGCTTCCGCATTCTTCTATACCTCGCTGTCGTAGGGACACACGCGGTGGCAGCCCTTGTCACCGCATGCGAATTCATCGGCGGCCGATGGTGGCGAATCGAGTGGAATGTGTTGATCGTTCGCAGTTGTGACGGCGTCGATCCTGGTCCGTTCACTGTTATTGGATTTGATGTGCGCCGATGGATCACTGCAATGCATCGCACGCGTAGGAGCCTGGCGCGCGGCATCACGCATTGGCCGATGAATGGTGTAGGCGGCCGAAGGGGGTGCACGGCGAGGAGGTCATTTTTCGACTGGCATCATCCGTGTTCCGCATCGATCAACACGTGACGACCAGCGGCGAATGTTCAGGCCAATACCGGAGGAGGGACTCGAACCCTCAAGGGTGTTACCCCAGCGGATTTTGAATCCGCCGCGTCTGCCAATTCCGCCACTCCGGCCTGATTCCGCATCGTCCCACACCTGAGGGAGGCGGTCAATCGGTCCGGACAAGCCGATCCTGATCATCGATGCCGGCGGGAAACCGTCGACATGCGGCCGCTCACCGGTATCATCGAAGTATGAACCCACGACGACTCATCGTGATTGCCAGCGTCCTTTCGGCGCTACTTTGCGCCGTCGGCTGTTCCAAGGCCGAGGACACTGCCGATGCCGACACCACCGCATCGGCCGGCACCGTCACGGTGACGCCAGAGGCGAATACCTCGCCGATCGAGTCGCCCGGGGCGGAGCCGGATGTCGAACAGGAACGACCCACGCGGCCGAGCCGCCCGCGACCGACGGCGGACGAGATTCGCCGGGCGCAGGACAGTCGTCAGGGACCGCGCATCGCCTTTGAACGCATTGAGCATGATTACGGCGAAGTGTGGGACATCGAAGAAACCATCACCACGTTCAAGTTCTCCAACGTCGGCACCGACACACTGGTCATCGATCAGATCAAGCCGAGTTGCGGCTGCACGACGACCCAACTCGAGAAGATGGTTTACGAGCCGGGCGAAAGCGCGGAGATCGAGG
>JBCCFX010000047.1:0-20850 GCA_039029515.1 Planctomycetota bacterium | reverse complement strand
TCGAGCTTCATTTCGACGAAGACGTAGCCAGGGTAGAGTTTGGTTTCGGTAACGCGCTGTTTGCCGCCCTTGAGCGTCATGGTCTTTTCGGTCGGCACCATGATGCGGCCGACGAGGTGCTCAAGACCTTCGATCTGCACCTTGCGCATCAGCGTTTCGCGAACGTAGGATTCCTTGTTCGACGCCACGCGAAGCACGAACCAGTCCATACCGCCGCGATACATCGGCAAGTCGACAGCGGGATCGAACGGGCGATCGGGATCGCTATCATCGGGAACGGACGGCGGCAGCTCGCGCTTGGCATCAGACGATGACGATTCGTGCTCGTCCTTCGGCTGACTGTCGTCCGGATTCGGCGGCGATTCGCCGGCGTCGTTGGACGCCGTGACCGCACTCTCGGGCGTTTCGTTCATGGCATTCTCGAGGGCGTGCTCACTCATGCCCCGATCTCCAATACACCGACACGCTGGAAGATGAACGCGAAGACGGCGTCAAACAGGAAGCAAAGGACGGCGACGACGATGGTGAGTGCGATGATGACCCACGTCGAACCGACGATTTCTCGTCGCGTCGACCAGTTCACCCGCTTCATTTCACCTTCGGTCGCGACCATGAAGTCCACGACACTGCGCTTGCGCCCGATGAGCCAATACCCGAGGATCGCGAAGAACGCGATGAACAGGACGGCGGCACCCGCGGAGACGTAAATCGGCTCCACGCCGGTGATCTCAACGCCCTTGAACTGGTCCCAGACCCAGACCGCGCCCATGAACACGAGCAGACCGAGACCGATCGCGGACATCAGCCGCGTCCAGTATCCCTGCCCCTTTTTGTAAATCGTATCCGACATCGTGCGCTCCGCGTCGAGTGACATTGCTCGGCTGACCGTGGTGAATGGCCGAGGTTCGTCAGGTTTCGGGACCAACACGCCGGGAGTGACTCGAACACTCAACCTGCGGATTTGGAATCCGCTGCTCTGCCAATTGAGCTACCGGCGTTCATGCTGTCGGCACACCGCGCCGGTCCGAATGGACGACGCTGACGTACCGTCGGCGGATTACTTGCGCTTGATCTTGTGAAGCGTGTGCTTCCGAAGGCGCGGAGAGTACTTCTTGCGACCTTCCTTGATCTTCTCGTCGATGCCGCCTTTGACACGGATGCTTGTTCGGTAATTGAGGTCACCGGTTTCCGTGCACTGCAACCAGACGTACTCGCGATCGGCTGCTTTCTTCGCCATGGCTATCCGCCCTTCGTACTCGTCTCTGTCGACCGGTCGATGCGTCGACCCGTCATCCGACGTCGCCGCGCTTCACCATCGACCCCACCGGTCGACCGTCGTGAAGCGGCGGTGCGGCCAGCGGAAGGCAGACTGTCTCCAGCCTGTTCCCGCTGACCGCACGCCGGTTTCGAACTACTCAATGATCTTGGTGACGACGCCCGAACCCACGGTTCGGCCACCTTCGCGGACCGCGAAGCGGAGACCAGGCTCCATCGCGATCGGCTTATCGCCCAGATCAATTGCCATCTGCACGTTGTCACCAGGCATGCACATTTCTGCGCCACCCATCAGGTCAAGACGACCAGTCACGTCCGTCGTGCGGAAGTAGAACTGCGGCTTGTAACCCGAGAAGAACGGCGTGTGACGGCCGCCTTCTTCCTTGGTGAGGACGTACACCTCAGCTTCGAACTTCGTGTGCGGGTTGATTGAACCCGGCTTGCACAGCACCTGGCCGCGCTCCACGTCGTCCTTTTCCACACCACGGAGCAGGGCACCAACGTTGTCGCCGGCCATACCCTGATCGAGGATCTTGTTGAACATCTCGACGCCGGTGCAGACCGACTTCGACGGGGCTTCGCTGAGACCAACGATCTCAACTTCTTCGCCCATGTTCAGGATGCCACGCTCAATACGACCGGTGACGACCGTACCGCGACCCTTGATCGAGAACACGTCTTCGATCGGCATGAGGAACGGCTTGTCAGTTTCGCGCTCCGGCTCCGGAATGTACGAGTCGAGGTGACCCATCAGTTCATCGATGGGTGCACACGCCGCATCATCCTTGCCTTCGCATTCAAGCGCCTTGAGCGCCGAACCACGCACGAACGGGATGTCGTCGCCCGGGAAGTCGTAGCTGCTGAGCAGTTCACGAGCTTCCATTTCGACGAGCTCGATGAGCTCTTCGTCATCGACCATGTCGCACTTGTTGAGGAACACCACGATACGCGGCACACCCACCTGACGTGCGAGCAGGATGTGCTCACGCGTCTGCGGCATCGGACCATCGTTCGCCGCGACCACGAGGATCGCACCGTCCATCTGAGCCGCACCGGTGATCATGTTCTTCACGTAGTCAGCGTGGCCCGGGCAGTCGACGTGCGCGTAGTGACGAGTGTCTGACTCGTACTCCTGGTGGCTCGTTGCAATGGTGATGCCACGTGCCTTTTCTTCCGGCGCATTATCGATCTGATCAAACGCACGCGCATCGCCAAGACCCTTGGCTGCCTGACGCATGGTGATCGCCGCGGTCAGCGTGGTCTTGCCGTGATCGATGTGCCCGATCGTGCCCACGTTGACGTGCGGCTTTGTCCGTACGAACGTCTCCTTCGCCATCTCAAATCATCTCCAATTCACGATGCCGAACATGATTCATGGTCGTCGGCATTGACCGGTGAATTCACACGACACGGCCGATCCGCGACGCGCGATACCTCAATTGATGCTCACGCCGACTCCACGATGGAATGCGACGCACGAAGCCGCCGACGGGACTTGAACCCGTGACCTCACCCTTACCAAGGGTGTGCTCTACCACTGAGCTACGGCGGCGTACTGACATCCTCCGGCATCGACGATCCTGACTCACGACAGGACCCCACCTCGATCACCGAAGAAAAACCGCCCCGCGAGCGGGACGGTGAACCGGAAAGTGTACCCGTCCCCGCCCGCCTGACAAGTGGCTGAGGGGACAAAAGGAGAGGGCGATGAGCGATGGGCCGTGGGCTGTGGGTTGGGGGTTGGGGGTTGGGGGGAATCCTCATTCCCGATTCCCTTCCTACTCCCTCATCCGTCATGGCCTTTGGCTTTTGGCTATTGGCTTTTGGCCAGAAGCCCGAATCGCGAATCCCGAATCACGAATCCCTCATGGCTATTGGCCAGAAGCCCCAATCCCGAATCGCGAATCCCCAATCCCTCCTACCGCCTCGACTTGCCGGTCTCCATCAGTTCCACCCCCGCTGGCGAGCCCTTGATCGCCCGCGGCTGCACCGCCGGCGCCATCGCCGGCACCGCGAACGGACAATCGCCGTAGGCATTGATGATCAAGGCCAGATCAGCGGTGTCGACCGTGCCATCCTGATTCACATCGCTCGGGCAGCCCGGCGGTGAGAGCACGCAATTGCCCTGCTCGTTCATCGCCTGGATGAAGTCCTGGGCATCCACCACGCCGTCACCGTTGACGTCAGCCCGGCACTCACACTCGTCCGGCACGCTGTTGGCGTTGTCATCGATCGGATTGGTCAACGCCGGCGGACCAGACAACTCGAGCATGAACATGCCGCGATCATTGCCTAGCGCCGCCACACGGATGATGTATTCGACGCCCTTGTCGACATCGAAGCCAACACCCTGTTGTTGGGTGAACGAACAGGCGATCATGTTGCCTTCCGTCGCCGGGCAGTCGGTATGGATCGAGATCATGTAGACCTCGGGGCCCGCGTCGGTGACGCTGACAAAGGCATTGCCTTCACTTCGAGGTGTATACGCGTAGTACTGATCGAACGAGCTGAAGAATGCGTTACAGAAGATGAACGCATCCGACGTCGCCGCCGTGGTATCACCGCCATACACGAAGCCTTCGGACGAGAGCACCTCAGCGTTGGCACACGTATCTGACGGGAACGCTTCGGCGGGGTCGAACATCGGTGTGGACTCGCATGAGTCCTCCACGCCGTTCATGTTGCAGTCGAGACAAATCACGCCAGCCGGCAGGAGCGTTGTCGGCTCACATGTTGAGTCATCGCCGAAGTAGCAGCCGCCATTGTTGAGACAGAACTGCTCGGTGAATTCATTGCACATATCGCCCATGCAGCACGCACCGGCCGGCGGACACGGATTCGGATCGCACGGCACATCATCGCCCTGGAACTCGGCGAACGGTCCGATGCACTCGTCTTCAAACATCAGCCTGCACGTGCCGAACTGGAGATCACAACACGCGCCGGCAGGATCGCACATGAAGTCGCCGCACAACGTGTCGTTACCTTCGTACCGACCACCTTGAGTCACGCAGAACTGGTCTTCGTCATCATTCATCATGGCCGGGATGCATGAACCGTCAGGTAGACAGCATCCGCCCGGTTGCGGACACATGACGTCCATACACATGGAGTCATCGCCCTGATATTCGCCACCCATGCTGACACAGAAGTCGACAACATCGCCAAGCTCCTGAGCGCTGATGCAACTGCCATCAGGAAGACAACAGACGCCGGGCTGCGCGCACATGACGTCGCTGCACATGACGTTGTCACTTTGATAGAAACCGCCCATCGACGAACAGAAGCCGTTGGCATCGCCGAACTCCTCGGCCTGGATGCACATGCCATCGGTCAGGCAGCACGCGCCCGGGAACGGACAGCCGGTTCCCGTGGTGATGCACGGGATGCCATCGCCCTGATAGACGCCGCCGAGGTCGGTACAGAGATCGCTGTCGATGGTGGAGCACGAGGTCGGCAGGCAACACGCGCCGGCTCGATCGAAGCCAATCGTGCCCTCGCCGGTGAGTCGGATCTTGTACTGCTGGCCGGGCACCGTCTCGTAGATTGTGGTGGTGTCGCCAAAACCAAGAATGCACCCGATGTCGCTGCCGGTCGCCGGTCCGCACCCCGGGACGATCGAGTACGCGACGAACTGGCCGGGCGACGGGCTGATGGAGATCGTCGTCAGGTCTGACGTGGCGGTATAGCACAGCCATTGGTCGGGCACTGTGTCATCGAGGCAGCCTTCGAGTCCGTCGGGAGTGGCGTTGGTGGAATCAAACATGAACGTCTCACCATCGGTGATGGCGAACGGCGTGTCGCAGTCGTCATTGCACAGGACGTCGGCGCAGAACTCAACGCCGGCAGCGGTCCCGCCGAGGGCCGCGCAGTCCGCGGGCGTGAGCTCCATGCATCCGCCGGGCAGACAGCACGCCACCTGCCCGACGATCTGCACCGAGCCGAACAATGTAGGCATACCGCTACCGCCGGTGCCCATCTCGACGACGCCGAAGTCGGCGGCGGTGAGACCGGTCGGGTACTGGTAGACCGGCACGATGCCGGGCGCCACCACGTCGGTGAGGCCAAGGGTCTTGATGAGCTGCTGCTTCCCGTTGAAGTGCATATGCACGAACGACTGAAAGAACGGCGGGTCGACGATGTCCGTCAGCAACGGCGTGGTCGCCGGCGGCCCTTCAATGAGGAGCGAGACCATGCCCACGTCGTCACCGCCGACGTTCCCGGTGCCCATGGTGTCGTCCGTCTGGTTCAGACCGAGCGTATTCACAGACATGATGCCCGTGTTCAGATCGTACTCGACGACGGGAACTGGCGTGCCTGACCAGAGTGATGGGTCGGGTGCAAGCGTAGCGGAGACAGTGAACGCCGGCAGCGCGATGCCGATCATGGCGGCGAGGCAGGCGAGCGTGTTATTCGGTGACGACTTCATAATGCTTCTCGAAGGTTTTCGTGCGTTGGTGCGTAAGCGCGATCGGGTTGGAACGTCAGGATGAGGTGAACTTGCGTTCGTTCCAGAGATTGAAATCCGATCCGTCCACCACGCCGTCAGCGTTGAAGTCGCCACTGCAGTAGTCGGCGTCGTTCGTGAACTTGGTGGCATTCCAGATGATGAAGTCCTGGCCATCGACAAGGCCGTCGAGGTTGGCGTCGCCGATCAGGAACGGGTTGCCGCTCGCGAGATTGGCGGCGCCCGCCTCGGCGAGCCACGCATCGCGGTCATCGAGGTTCACCACGTTGTCGCCATTCAGGTCGAATGCTGCGTCGTTCGTGCCCGCGGCGATCTCGTTCGTGAGCGCGTTGATGTCGAGGCAGTCGAAGGCGCCGTCGTTGTTGAAGTCGGCGCTGATGACGGTCGCGGGGCGAGCCAACACGACGAGCGTCGTCGCCGACGCGAGCAGCGCGGCGCACACCGCAAGTTGAATCCGTTGTCTGGTCAGTTGCATCGTGGTCTCCTCAAAAACGACACCGCCCGGATCAACGGGCGGCGCCAGTGCTTTCACATTGATCGTCATAGACGATGGTGCCTCGCGTAGTCGGCATGCTCGTTCCGCACTCGTCGACGCCTAGTACGTGCGCCGATGGCGCGTACTTCGCGACGATGCAACCGCTGATCGCGGCGAACGGTGACAGACGCATGGGCTTCTCCTCCGAGGCGCGGGGAGAACGCATCAGTCCACCCACACCCTCAGTGAGCAGCCATGGTAGCAGTCAGCGCAGGACATCACCCATCCAAAGTTGGAAGACGAAACTCACCCAGTTTCACATGTGATGCGTTACGGCATCGGATCCGGGCAATCGCCCGGGCGACGATCAAGGCAGCGCACGCGGATCGGCTGCGTCTGCTCCAGCTGATCAAGATCACGCCACGGCGCAAGCGTGTCGGTATGACCATCCATGAACAACATCAGCGCCACACCGTTGTAGCGGAAGTCGACTTCCACCGGCGAGTCATCCGAGATCGAGATGACTTCGCCACTGCCTGACTGACTTGAATTGTCCCACTGTTCCGGATCGTCTTCGATCGTTGCGCCGGCATACGAGTCGACGAGGTACATCGACCGTTCCGGCTGGCGAATCTGCGAGTTGGTAAACGTGTCGTTAAAGGTCATCGACATCGCATCAGCATTGAAGAAGTTGTTCGCCGCAAAGTAACCCGGCTGGCCAATCGTCTGCGCGCCGGTTCCGTACGGCAACGCGCCGCTGCCGCCTGGCACGCCGCGCGTGTTGTCGGCAAACGAACGCAGGACGTTGTCGACCTGATCCTGATCGTCGTCAAAGAGGTCGTACAGAGCCTGGTCCGGCGCGACCTGACGGTAGTTGTGCCCGATCGTCGCGGTGGCAACTTCGTACACGCCGAGCTCATAGTTCGTCCAGAGGATGTCGGCCCACGTGCCGGCAGACTGACCAAGTGAGTCCGTCAGGCCCGTGACATTGCGAACATTGCCCTTCACCGTGTTCATCGAGTAGTTGAACTGACTCGGTACGACGGCATCACGGTACTCATCTGCGTATTGCGTGAGATAGACGTTGATCTGTCGCAGGTTGTTCGCGGACTTGGTTCGGACCGCACCCGATCGCACGCCAATGAACGCGGGAATGAGGATGCCAACCAGGACGGCGAGCACGCCGATGACTACGAGCAGTTCCACGATCGTGAACCCGCGCCGGTCGTCTGTCGACTTGAGGGTCTGTTGCTGCAACTGATACATGACTGAATCTCCTCGTGCTCGCATCGCGTGCGCGACGTTTCATCCACCCCCAGCCGCGATGATCACTGACTGTACGAATCGCCGACGGCGGAAGACAGGTGCCCCGGTGCCGCCACGCTCATACGACGGAACAAGTCTAGCAGGGCAAGGCAGCCATGAGCCATGAGCCATGTTGGATTTGCATGCCATGGGCCCATCACCCACGACTCAAAACCCGAGACCCACAACCCAAAACCCACGACTCATCACGCCAGGTTCATGGTCATCAGGAATTCGGCGTTGGAGTTCGTCTTGAGCATGCGTGAGCGCAACAGTTCCATGGCTTCCACGACGGACATGTCCGACACGACCTTGCGGAGCCGGACGACGAGTTCGTGTTCCTTCTGGTCCAGCAACAGTTCTTCACGACGCGTGCCGGACGCGGGAATATCGATCGCGGGCCAGATTCGTTTCTCGACGAGCGAACGGGTGAGATGCAGTTCGGCGTTGCCGGTGCCCTTGAACTCTTCGAAGATCACTTCATCGGCCTTGGAGCCGGTATCGACCAGCGCCGTCGCGATGATGGTGAGCGAGCCGCCGTTCTCGATGTTCCGGGCGGCGCCGAAGAACTTCTTGGGCTTGATGAGCGCCTTGGTATCAACACCGCCGGTCCCGATCTTGCCGGACGTCGGCATGGCGTTGTTGTAGCCACGCGCGAGTCGGGTGATGGAGTCGAGCAGGATGACGACGTTCTCGCCGAACTCGACCTTGCGTCGCGCCTTCTCGCTCACCATCTCGGCCACCTGAATGTGTCGACGTGCTTCTTCGTCGAACGTACTCGCGACGACCTCGACGCGGTCCGGCGTGTTGCGACGGAAGTCCGTCACTTCTTCCGGGCGTTCATCCACGAGCAGCACAATGACGTAGACATCATCGTGGTTGGTCGCAATCGCGCGGGTGATCTTCTGAAGGAGCACGGTCTTACCGGTGCGCGGCGGCGCGACGATGAGGGCGCGCTGTCCGAAGCCGAGCGGCGTGACGAGATCGATCACGCGGGTTTCGAGTTCGCTTTGTTCGTTCTCGAGATGAATGCGCTCTTCGGGATGCAGCGGCGTAAGGTTCTCGAACGTCGGCAGCGATTGAATTTTTTTCGGATCGCGGCCGTTCACTTCCTCGACGCGCAGCAGTGCGAAATACGTTTCCTGTTCCTTCGGCGGTCGAATGAGCCCCTTGATGATCTGGCCCTTGCGCAGGCCAAAACGCCTGATCTGCGACGGGCTGACGTACACATCATCCGGCGATGCGGTGTACGAGTACTCCGGGCTGCGGAGGAAGCCGTAGCCATCGGGCAGGATCTCGAGCGTGCCTTCGCCGATCATGAGTCCCTGCTTCTGTGCGCGGGACTTCAGGATTTCAAAGACGAGCTTCTGTTTCGGAAGCGTGGCGAAGTCGGCGATCTTCTCCTTCTTCGCGAGCTTTGCGAGCTCCTCGTTCTTGAGGTGCTGCAATGACGCGAGGTCGAGGTCGCCCTTCTTCTTCGCCTGGTCGTATCGACCTTGCGTTTCCTCTTCGAGCGCCTTGGCTTCCGCCTCGAGCACTTCGTCGGACGGCACTTCGCCCGGCTTCAGCACCATCGTCGCCGCAGCGGCGTGGGATGATGAATGAGAGGTCTTCTTACGTCGTCGGCGCTTTGCCATGGGACATCAGACTCCTGCTGCTTTCGCAAGCGATGACGGGGGTGAGTCGAGCGTTGTGCGCTCTCGGTGTGTGAGGTTGTTCTGGTCCGAACCCGAATGCATCGGGGGCTCACCGTGATGGAGGAGGGATCATCGTGCGGACCGGCGTGCCATACGGCCGGTTCAGCACCAACGGAAGGTCACCAACATCGTGTGCGATACACGCCACGGCCGGGCTCATCATGATCGGGACACGGCCAACGCTCCTGCGCTTGCCGAACGACACGTGATCTGGTGTCAGCCTGGGAATGCGGCGAGGCTCACGCCTCCGACGCGGTGAGGATGTCATCGAGAACCTCTTGTACGCGATGCCGAAGCGAGTCGCGATCGCCCTCGTTGACCACCACATAATCGGCCTGCTTTCGCTTCTCGTCAAGCCCGAACTGGGCAGACTCCCGACGTTCCAGGTCCTCGACGGTCCAGCCGCGCGTGGCCTGCACCCGCGCGGCGCGAATCGACCGGTCCGCGTCCACGAAGATGACCGCATCACATTCGTCGCCAAGACCTGCTTCCAGCAACAGCGGCGCATCGATCACCAATGCCCGTGTGTCGGTTGGCGGATCGTCAAACAATGCTCGTCGTCGCGCTTCAATCCATGGATGCACCAGTGCTTCCAGTCGCTGACGCTCCCCGGGAGACGAGAAGACGATCCGTGCGATCGCTGATCGATCAAGCTCGCCTGAGTCATCCACGATGGACTCGCCCCACCATGACACCAGCGTCTTACGGACGATGTCGTCTCGCAGCGCTTCGTGTCCAAGCTGGTCAGAGTTCACGACGAGACAGCCAAGGTCCGCGAGGAATCGACCGACCTCGGATTTGCCCGATGCGATCCCGCCGGTCAAACCGATGACCGGGAGCATTGGATTGGGGTTCTTCGGATGTGACATATTGTGCATGTCGTGCATGGCTCTCGTCGGCGCATCGCGGCGTGGTGTCCTGCGCGATCATAGCGAGGAACGGCGTGTCATCACGACACGGACGACAACCGGTGGATTCCAGATGTGATCAGATCGCGATGATCAGGCAACGACATCGATGCGCGGCTTGTCTTCATCCGGGCGGTCATGAAGATCCGGCTGCCCCTGATGCTCGGAGTGGGCTTCTTCGGAGTCATTCTGTGGCAGCGCGCGGACAGCATCCGCAGCTTCTGTCCCTGCGACCTTGAGGTCGGCGTGGTCAGCCCGGCGCTGCCCCTTTTCGGACTGCGCTCGTTCGCGGTTCCGCTTGGTCGCTGCGGTGCGCTGGGCCTGAGCCGTCTGCAGCAGCGAGGTCTCGATGGGTGAGCCGATCGTGCTCATGCATACATCATCGACGTGATTTCAAGTCGACGTGAAAACACGCATTCGGGCCGATAAAACAGGGGTATATCGTCAACGAGACCGTCGGGCGGCTGGCGTCATTTCGTGGCGTTCTCATCGGCCAGCCAGATCTCCCGAAGCAGCGGCAGCAACTTGGATTCGGGGTCGCCGGCCGCCATCGCATCAAGTCCGCGCGTGATCATCGCCCGATCATTGTTCTGGTGTCCGATGTACGCGAGCAGGAATCCGTTGGAAGCCGGATCGCTGTTGTCCACGAGGCGCGAATCGAGCTTGTCAGCTGCGTTGTTCATCGCCACACGATTCGGCAGCAGTGATGCGTCGTACATCACATCGATCATCTCGGGGCGATTAATGAGCAACTGCCGCAGCGTCAGTGATGCCGTGGCGTACGTGCCGGCGCCGATCTGGGCGTGGCCCATGCCTGCGGTTGCAAGCGGCTCGCCGGGATTGAAGCGAAGCGCACGGACGAAGCGTCGTTCGGCCCAGAAGTATTCGCCCTTGGCGAGTTTGTCTTCGGCGGATTGGACGAGTTCGTTGAATCGCGTCGACGCTGCAGATGACAGGGATTTCACCTGCTCCTGATGTCGAAGTGCCTGAATCAGGCGAGCACGGTCCGCAACGGACATATCGTCGAGATCACGCTCGTCGCCGTCTTCATCATCTTCTTCATCAGTGTCGTCGTCTCCGCGCAGCCGCTCGATGCGTTCGAGTGCATCCGGCATGGTTTCGCGGAGGTTCTCATCGGCATCCGCGTCGGTCGGTTCATCCGCAGCTTCATCTCGAAGCTGCTGGATCAACTCCTGCATATCGGTGTCGATTTCCTCGAGCAGTGCGTCTTCGACGGTAACGTCCACGTCATCGCGTTCCGCATAGCGGTCTCGGATGCGCTGGAGCACACTGACGTACTCCGATTCACGGCGTTCTGCGGAGTCGATTGTGTCAAGACGACCATCGTCGAGTTGCGATGATTCAAGGCGCGTGTCCAGCGCGGAGATCTCGTTGGCGAAACCGACGAGACTGCCGTCAAAGGTCTGACCGAGTCGGCTCGCATCGTAGCCATCATCGATGTCTTCCTTGAGGCGCATCATGTCGTAGTCATTGAGGCCGAGCGCGTAGCGCCCATCGGTGACCGGGACCGCTTCGATACCGCGCGTCGCCGATGCACTGATGTACAGAAACTGACCGTTCACGTCCTGCCCGGCGCCAACGACTTTCGGATCGGCGTAGCGCTCGACGCGGCTGGCAAATGAGTTCTCTGCCGTCAGGCGATCAACGCGCACCGCATCATCGATCGTGACGCGCGTGGGGATCGAATACGGCGAGCGTTCCGTCGTCACGCGCGACAGGTTCGCGCCGGACGTGGATTGCCGGTACTCGATGATGCCAAGGTCCTGACCGAACCGAAGCTGGTTATACGTGTTGCCGGTGTTGATGGTCGAGATGGACGAGAACGCCGAGTCTGCTCGGAACGAGAAGAGGTCATTGGACCCGACCGTGCCTTCGAGATCGCGGAAGTCATTGGCAGCGGTGTAGCCAACGGCGCCGCGGAATCCGCGACCGCCAGCGACATTGCCTGTCACCAGGAGGTTTCGCGCGCGGTAATCCACGCGATTGCTGAGCTGTGCGCTGTTGCGCGTGCCGTTCACATTGAGGTTGGCATCGAGCACGTCTCCAGCCCCGAGCGCATCCTGGGCAACGGCGGGCGTGGTGAGCGCACCAAGCGATGCGCCAAGCAGCGTGGCGATGGCAAGGTGACGGCCAGTATTCAGCATCTTCGACATCAGTGGTCGCTCCATCCAGCGGGCAGACAGCAGGCCCTCAAGGGTATGACGCCCTGCCCTATGGAATTATTGACCCAAGTCGCGACAAGGTTCGCCCGGATCGTTGGGATCGGCGAAATTCGCCTCCCGAATCGCGGAAAACCCTATGGATCGTGCTCTGGTTATCGGCGGTTGTGAGACGACCCGACTCAGCGGCTCTTCTCACACATGCCGGAGGCAAGCTTCTTGCTGAGGTACTCGCCGATGTCATCCGTGGAGTTCTGGTCGCAGCAGACCATGAACATCACGACATCATCATCGAGCGTACGAAGCACTTTGTGTCGGCAGGACGGCACAGGATTGTTCGGCTTCCAGGTGCCGGAGTTCGTCGCAGCACCTTCGAATTCGCCTTCCGCGCGCACCATGAAAAAGCTGAGCATCGCGCCGCCATGCTTATGCGAGCGCGGACGCATATAGACGACATGGAACGCCGGCGTGTCGCCCGGTGCCATGGTCTTCCCACCGCCGAGGTACTGGAAACCAAGCTCTTCGAGTTCAAAGAACTTCACCGAGCAATCGGTGAGGCGGAGGAAATCGCGCATCACCTGTTCGCCAATCTCGGGCGTGGCGCAATCTTCGGTCATGGACTTCAGCAAGGCAGGATCCATCGTGCAGCGCGAATGCTGCTCACTTGTCCACAGGGTTGTGGCCGCGAGGATCTCACCGTTCTTCTGCGGATCAGGCGAATTCTGATCATCAATGGATGGTCCGAAAATACCGAACAACACGGCGCCGGCGACGATTGCGAGACACGCCGCGACGGCAAACCAGTTCGCACGGCTTCCGCCGCCAGGCGTCCCAACGGACCCTGCGACCGCAGCGTTCGTTTCGGTCGGCGACGATGCGTCGCGGAGTGCGCCGCGAATGCGGGCTTCCAGATCGACCGGCGTTTCAACGGCGCGAGAAAGATGCGCGCCAACGCGATCGCGCAGCGTCTGTTCGAACGTCACACGACGTTGAAGCTCAGCGTCTTCCGCGAGGCGTGCTTCGAAATCGGCGCGAATGTCCGCGTCAAGCTCGCCATCCACGTACTGACGGATCAACTGGATGTGGTCAGAATCATGCATCGTTCGTGAAACACCTCATCGTCCGAACCACCGCAGCAACGACCGCGCCGCGGTGACCTCGGACGAGGACATAACCGTAGGCTCGACCATCCTCTTCCGGGAACAACCCCAAACTGCCCACCAATTGGCCGTTCATTCCTCAAAACCCCCCTTGATCCCCAATTCTTCGGCGAAATCGGCCAATTGGTCCGCCAGAATCGACCGCGCACGGTGCAAACGGCTCATCACCGTCCCGATCGGGATCTCCTGGATTTCGGCGATTTCTCGGTACTTCATCTGCTCAACCCCCCAGAGCAGGAGGACTGAGGCGTACTCAGGTCGAAGCTTATCGATGGCTTCCTTGAGCCGATCATCGACGTGCTCCCAGTCCATCTGGGCCAGATCCCACGCCGGCGGTGCCTCGCCCGGCCCGGTTTCGTTTGTTTCCGCAGTCGGCAGATCCTCCATCAGCGTTGGCTGACGTTTGGACTTGCTGATCTTCGAATAGAAGACGTTATGAAGGATCTTGAAGAGCCAGGGGCGAATGCCGCCGCCCTTCTCCTCGAATCGCTCCGAGGCTCGCAGCGCCTTCAGATATGACTCCTGCACGAGGTCGGCCGCATCGTGGGGATGGCGCGCAAGCTGCATCGCCATGCGATACATCGCGTCCAGATGCTCCAGCGCAAGTGCTTCGAATCGCTCTCGATCCAAGTCCCGGTCATCCTCCAGAGAGGCTCGTGCCCCTCGTGACGCGATGGAAAGGCATCATCGCGCAAAGACGGGTCCGCCGCAAACTCCATACGTCGCGGCTGACGATCCGTTCTTTGGATGTCCGGATCCACAGATGGGTTTCAATCCGCTTCCGGCGACTCCAGCCGGGGAAACAGTGCGACCTTCTCCACCTGCTGACCGACCGGAAGTCCGCCCCACGTCGCCAACGCACCGAGTGCCTCGGTCGACGGATCGATCTGGAGTCCAAGCGCTTCCCACAGCGATTGCATCTTGTTCGGGCAGACACACCACAGCAGCAGCGAGGCGATACGCACCGTTTCGGCGCACTGGTAGAGGATGGCGGACAACTCATCGCGCCGCGATTCATCTTTGGCCAGTTTGAACGGCGCTGTCTGATTGATGAACGCATCGACGCGCCGAATCAAGGCAAGGCCTTCGCCGATCGCGCCAGACAGATCGAACTTCTCCATGCACGCGCCGGCATGGGCGACTGCGGTCGACGTGATGGTCGGCCAATCGTGATCTTCAATCGTCATTCGCGCGCCGCTTGCCGCCTCGTCCGGCACTTTGCCATCAAAGTACTTGTTGATCATCGCGGTCACGCGGCTCGCGCAATTGCCCAGCGTGTTCACAAGGTCTGTCTGGTAGACATCGTGGAATTGCGCCGCGGCAAAGTCCGCGTCGGTCGCGCCAAGTGGTCCCTGCGTCGCAAGAAAATATCGGAAAGCATCCAGCGTGTAATGATCGCAATACCGCTGAATCGCATCGAGATCGATGAAGTTGCCGAGCGACTTCGACATCTTCTTGCCTTCGCTGATCCAGAAACTGTGCGCATACACACATGTCGGCAACTTCAGATCGAGCGCCATCAGCATCGCCGGCCAGATGACGGCATGGAACCAGAGAATTTCCTTGCCGATCACATGGAACGTTGCCGGCCAGTAGTCACCGCGCTCCGACCGCCATGCGCTTGACTCATCGCCGAGGCCGAGCGCCGTCGCGTAGTTAAACAGCGCATCGATCCACACGTAGATCACGTGTTGCGGATCGTCCGGCATCGGGACGCCCCACGAGAAGTTCGTGCGGCTGACCGGCACATCCATCAGTCCTTCGCGAAGGCGACCGAGCACTTCGTTGCGCCGTGCTTCCGGGCGCACGAACGTCGGGTTCGCGGCAAAGAACGACTCAAGTTGCTCCTGAAACGCAGAGAGTCGGAAGTAGTAGTTCTTCTCCGTGGCGCGAACGAGTGGTCGACCGGAGATCGGGCTCTTGTACTCGAGGTCTTTGGCCTTCGTCTCGGTGTAGTACTCTTCCTGCCCCTCGTCGTACCAGCCTTCGAACTCGCCGAGGTAGATCGCATCGGTCTCCTGCAGCCGCGTGACGAATTGCTGGACCTGACGCATGTGATCATCCATCGTGGTCCGGATGAACGCATCGTTGGTCAGGTCGAACATGCCCATGATGCGCTGGAATTCAGCCGCATTCTCATCGGCGAGCGCCTGCGGTGAGATGCCGCGCTCCGTGGCCGACTTCTCGACTTTCACGCCGTGCTCATCGGTCCCGGTGAGGAAGAACACATCCTCACCCGCGAACCGGTGGAACCTCGCCCAGACATCGCACACGGTCGTGGTGTACACGTGCCCGATGTGCGGCTTGTCGTTGACGTAATAGATGGGCGTCGTGATGTATCGCGATGACATGGCGGGGATTGTAGTGGCGGAAGGGAGCAGGGAAGAGGGAAGAGCGAACAGTGGGAAAGGAAAAGGTCGTGGGCGAAAGGGAGAAGGGATGAGCGAACAGGCAAAAGGGAACAGGAGAGAGCAACGATCGAAAGACCCGCGACAAGCACAATCAAGAGTCGGGGCAGTCATTCGATCATGGCTCCCTGCTCATCCCTCATCTCTCTTCCCTCTTTGTTCTTCGCTCTTCCCTGTTCCCTTTTCCCTATTCCCTTCCCATAGAAAAAGCCTCGGCCGGATGAACCGACCGAGGCCTCGCCTCCTACTCCACAAGTGAAGTATCCGTTGTCAGGCGTACCGCCGCTTACATGGGGCAGTCGCCGAAGTTGTTGATGACACCGAGCAGATCGTCGATGTTGATGGTGCCATTGCCGAACGTACCGTCACCGTTGTCCGGCGCGTTGTCGCACGGTCCGCCCGGATCGCCGAATGCGTTGATGACGTTCAGCAGATCATCGATGTTGACCGTCTGATTCCCGAATGTCCCGTCACCGTTATCCGGTGCGCAGTCCCACGGGCACGGCGGCGCGTCATCACACGCACCAGGATCACAGGTCGTCCCCGGGCCGAGCCACACGTTGGTCGGCAGGGTTTCGCATGCGGCCTGCGTCTGCTGGTTACACACGACGCCGCCCGCGAAGCAGCACGCGCCCGTTGGTTCCGGACACGTCACGGTCATGCAGTCGACGCCATCACCCTGATAGTCGCCGCCTGCATTGACACAGTCGGTCGGCGAGAAACCATCGAAGCACGTGCCATTGATGCAGCATGCACCGGTCGGGAAGCAGACCACACCCATGCAGTCACTGCCCGCACCAAGGAACGTGCCGCTGATCACGCCGCAATCACCCTCGGAGAACAACGTGAAGCACTGGCCAAGACCACCGTCCGGCACACAACATGCGCCGAGACACGTCTGTGAGTTGCACGTACCGCCAACAAACTGGCCGCCTGCATTCAGGCAGACTGTCTGATCAAGTTCCTGACAGCCGGTCGGCAGGCAGCATGCGCCTGGCGGCTGCGGACATGGATTCGGTGCGCATTCCACGCCGGAACCCTGGAAGACGCCACCCGCGCTCGTGCACCCACCCGAGAAGTCCTGCTGACAACTGCCATCGGTGAAGCAGCACGCACCCGCATCGCCACACGCCAGCGGCTGATAGAACGCGCGAGTGACCCAGTCACCGCCCGGAAGAAGCGATGGGCAATCGCTGAAGCGATCCCAACCGCCCGGGCACGACAAACCGCAGTTGACGGCGAACAACCAGTTCCCGGTCGGCACATCCGGCGTATCGGGCTGCGCACTGTCCGTTGCAGGGAAGGCATTCTGATTTGCGGGCGGCGGGAAGATGCACGGGAACGTGGTGTTCTGATTCAGCGCGACGACATCCCACGTCACACTGAACGTCGATGTCCCGTTGTTGCTGATGTTAATCTGTTCAGGATCGCCCGGATCGACTTCGACGCGGATGATCGCGAACGTCGCACCACCCTGAGCGGGCAACGTGAGCGGCGGCAGGATGCCGTCGAGCGTGCTCTCGGTGAACAGGATCGTGCCTGAGCCTGGGAAACCCTCCCAGATCGTGATCGCCCACTGCGTCGTCGTCGAGTTGACGTGATTCTGACCCCAGACAGTCTCGGCGGCCTTGAATTGCAACGGGAACTGATCCGCCGCGAGCGTATACGACGCGCCGTACGCTTCACCGTCGATGATGCCAGCCTGCAGCGCGACGGTCGCACCTTCTTCGAAGAACTGATCTTCGGTGTGCTGCACCTTGACCTGCGGACACGCACCGCCGCCACCTGCGGCACCCGCAACGCGATATCGTTTGGGGTCATCGACGGGGATGATCGACACCTTCAGTGTGGCAACGTCGGTCTCGATCGTGTGCACGATCGTGTTATCCCCGAGACGGTTGGTATCCGCGAGTTCCTGTCCCCACGCCGGAACGGTGAGCAACGTTGTGCCAAGCACGGATGCGCCAACGACGTTCCGGATCGATGAGATCGATCGAATCATGTTCAGCCTCTCCTTGGTCGACTCGAAAGTCGAAACCACTGTGTGTGCGACGAACGCGAGCCGGTCAAGACATGACACCGCCGGCTCGATGACGTCCCCTCCACAAGCGCCCATCGCGTATTCCCGGGTCGTCCGACATCAGATGTCAGACACCCCACGGTCACCCTAGTGTGACCGACAAATCACGCCGGATCAATGGAAAAATCAGACCATACCATCCGTTGGGGACACCATTCGTCCCCCTGCAGGATGCTGCGGTGCGGGTGACGAACGGGCCGCGGCCGACCCCTCTCGCGTAGCCAGACCAACGACCCGTTCGCTCAGGAGGAGCTCATCGCCCCCCGCACACAGCCCCGGAAGAGCATGGTTCAGATCATGGCGCTGCACACGGCCCGAAGTTATTCAGCACAACCAACAGGTCATCGACACCGACCATGCTGTCTGCCGCGTTAATCGGGAACGCATCTTCAGGACAGAACGTGCACGACCCCCACGCCAGGATCACGGCAATGGCATCATCGATGTTGCGCACGCCGTTTCCGTCCGGTGGTGACACATCGCCTGCACAGATCGGATCCAGCGAACCCTGCGTGGTCGTCAGCGCATCGAGATTGCGCGCACGGATCGCAAGCAGGCTGACATTCGATGATGCGTCTTCCGCCTCACCAAACGGTGACTCGCAGATCGATGGTCGCATCCGGACTTCGTCGGCCGTGACCATCGAGTCATCGAACAGCACACGAAACGATCCGGCATTCGCGAACGTGACGCGAATGCCATCGCCCAGACAAATCACATCCTGCATCGTTGGCATCAGCGGATTGACATCGAGAATCTCAAAGAGCAAACCCGCTTGCACGGTCCGCTCGAGCTGAAACAAACCGTCGTTCCAGAACTGGATGTCGACCGCGACACATTGCGGAAAGAACGCGCTTCCGAATATCGCGCCGTCTGTGTTCTCCAACTCCATCGACGGCTTGAACAGCGTGGTGAAACAGTCGTCGATCTCACATTCAGTCGAGATTGCTGCGCCGTCGCCGGCCGCGCGCAGATCAATCGGCATGAGCGTGACGCCGTATCCCTCGGCGAATGCGCTCTCGCTGGCCTGTGACAGATTGACGGCAAGACCGTCTTCGCCCGTGCTCCCGATGTTGTTGATGGTGATGTCGCCCGTCGGACCAATGTTCAGACCCGCGGTGCCGAGCGGTTCGATGAACACGTCGTCACTCGGCATGCCTTCATCGCTGGACGACCAGGTACCGAAATTCGAACCAAGCCCGGGACCACTGAGAAGGCCACTCCCAGACAACGCGAATCCCTTCCGAACCGTCAACTGGGCGAGCATGACTCGCCAACCGCCGCCCGGTCTCGCGACGACGCCAAATCCAGCCTGTGGCGTCACGATGATGCCAACGTTGGATGCCACGACCGATGCATCGCAGGTCGACTCAAACGTGACCAGTTGATTGTCAGGATCAACCACGCTGTTCGACGCCGTGGTGGCCGAGCCGATGGTCAGGTACGTATCAAACGCCTGTCGGTACAGCGGGTCGCCCACGTTACCGCGCCACAATCGCATCAGATTGGGATTGACCTGCGTGCCCAGTCCGGTCGTCCACTGGTAGAAACCGCTGCCGCTGGTGTCGAACACCATCGGAATGCCGTTGTCTTGCGAACTGGAGTATGCCGCAACACTTGTCGTCGGTTCGGAGACAATCGCCCACAACCGATACACGTTGAAGTCCTCCTTGAAACCGCGCACGGTATTGCCAAGCGTGTCGACACCACCATTCCAGGCAAACGCAGTCTTGACATTGGTCGGCGGGCCGCCATCCAGGCTGGTATCCGAGATGATGCGCCGATCCTCGTCGTACCAGCCGTCCGAGAAATCTTCCTGCGTCAGTTCGTAGCCGAGGAAACCGCCGCCGCCGCCACCATCGGCACCGGAATGACGAGCGATCAACGTGGCAAGCACGTCGTCGATCGACACCGCGTGATCCGAAGGCGCATGGTCAGCGACACCGCGCGTCAACGTGCGAGGCGCATCCGCGGAGATCGCCATGCTGGTCATCATCGCTGTCATCCCGATGAGACCCAGAACCTGTCGATTCATGAAAGTCATATGAAACCCCTTGGAAAAGAGACATGCCGGTCATTGCGCCAGGCAAGGACCGAAGTTGTTCAGTGCAACGATGAGATCATCGAAGTCGACGACACCATTCGGTTCAATCACCGGCACGATGTCTTCCGGACACTTCGAACACGCGCCAAACGCGAGAATGATCGCGACAAGATCATCAACATTGCGCACGCCGTTGCCGCCCGGCGGTGACACATCGCCCGCACACGTCGGATCAAATGCCCCGGGCGTGGTCGTCACAACCGGCACACTCGATATGCGCACCGACAGTGACTTCACCGTCACGCCAGTGGTGTCGGATCCAAGCAATGGTGATGAACAGTTGGCCGGTTCGATGCGAATCTCGTCCGCAGTCACAACCGAGCCGAACGAGATGATCCGAAACTGCCCGCTTTCGTTGAACGTCACGCGCAACGCATCGCCAACACACGCAATGTCCTGCACGATCGGCACGCCGAGCACGGCATCGTCGATCTCGAACAAATTGCCGGCGAGCACCTCGTACTCACCCTGGAATTCGCCATCGCGCCAGAACTCCATGTTGACTTCGCTGCAATTCGGGAACACCGCATTGCCAACAATCGCGCCATCGGCGTTTTCGAGCTCGAGCGACGGCTTGAACAATGTGCTGAAGCAATCGGTGATATCGCACTCACCGACGATCGATGCACCGTCGCCTGCGGCCTGCAGGTCAATCCCCGACACCGTGACGCCGAAGCCACTGTCGAGCACCAAGGAGCCGGACGTGTCGAACGTCGCGGCGAAACCGTCTTCGCCCGAAGTACCGATGTTGGAGATGTTGAGCGTGCCATCTGCATTCGCCGACACTGCG
>JBCCFX010000046.1:0-20875 GCA_039029515.1 Planctomycetota bacterium | reverse complement strand
GTGCGGGGTCTTTTATTTTGATCTCTAAATCATTCTGGACGCCGACCTCGAATATGATCCCAACGACTTTCCTGCGCTGATCGCACCGATCATTGCCGACAGCGCCGATGCTGTCCTCGGCACGCGCTGGGGCGACCATCATCCGGTGACCGGTCTCAAGCACCGCATTCATGCCTTCGGGAACGGCGCGCTGACATGGGCGAGCAACCTGATGACCGGTTTTCGCGTTCGCGATATGGAGTGCTGCTACAAAGTCCTGCCGGTCCGCGTGCTGCGGGACATCCGACCCATGCTCACCGAGCAGCGCTTCGGAATCGAACCACAGATCGTCGCCAGCCTCGCCCGAAAGAAGGCTCGCGTGACGGAGATTCCGATCCGATACGAACCCCGAGGCATGGAAGCCGGCAAAAAGATCGGATGGCGCGATGCGGTCCGGGCGATCTATGTCATTACGCGAGAGCGATTCCGCCGATCTTCCGCGGGATGACATCCGTGCATCATCCAACCAGACACCGCGAGCAACCGTGACGAACCAGGAACCGACAGCCAGCAGCCGTCTCTCACGCCGGCAGATCATCACGCAGCTCATCGGCTTTGTGATCGGTCTCGGCCTGCTGTCGTGGTGCATCTACCAGGTCGTTCAGGAACCAGATGGATTTCGCGATCTGCTCAACGCGGACTGGCGCTACATCGCCGGCTTGATCGCCTGCACGCTCGTCAGCTTGTTCGTGAACGGCACCGTCTTCTGGTCCACGATGCAGCCGTACAAGAAGACACGCTTCAGCCACCTGCACTATCTCAATCTCGTGGCGAGCGTGTTGAATTACGCCCCGGTACGCGCAGGCTTGATCGTGCGCATCATTTATCACTTGCGCATCGATGGGCTGAGCTTGCTCCAGATCGGCGCATGGATCGCAGCGATCACCTTCACCGTCGTGATCACGATTGCCGCGTGTTTCGGCGCCACGATCATCCGGCAGGATATCGATCTCATCACGCTGTTGCTCACCGGCGTACTGCTGCTCGTGTTTGGTTACGTGCTGTCGATCATCACACGCCACACCATTGTGGAGCGATACGGCCAGGGCCTCGATCTGGTCCTGAGCAATCGTCGAATCCTCGGCGTCGCGATCGGACTCCGACTTCTCGAGATCGCCGCGATCGGCGTGCGGATGTGGTGCGGCGTGCGCATTCTCGGTCTTGACCTGAATGTGTACGAAGTCATGCTCCTCGCGTACACCGATCTCATGCTCAGCATCAACCCACTTGGCCGCGTCGGGTGGCGTGAAGCCGCGATCGCGTTTGTTGCGGGCATGCTTGCGACGAATTCAATCTCGACCGAAGAAATCGACAGCACGGTGTATTCACTCGGGCTCATCGTCTCCGCCGGCGAATTGATGATCGTGCTTCCCACCGGCCTCGCCGCCCTCGTATGGCTTCGACGACGCTGGCAGCACGTGATGCGCGATCGAGCGAACGCTGCTGCCCACACGGCAGGCGTCACGGCAGACTAATCGTTGCCCTTCGCGAGCCGGTCGGTACGCTGTGGCCATGACCACATCACACCTTGATCGTCGATCGTTCATCGCCGCCGGCGCCGCAGCGCTTCCCGGCGTTGCCACACTCGCCGCTCCCCAACCGCGCACGATGAAGCGCGCAACCGTCATTGCATCTGGTAACGGTCTCGCCACGGTACAACGTGCCTGGGAACTCATGTCCGATGACGTTGATCCGCTCGTCGCAATCGTGCGCGGCGTAAACATCGTCGAGAATGATCCCGATGACATGTCCGTCGGGTACGGCGGCCTGCCGAACGAAGATGGTGTTGTCGAACTCGATGCGGCGGTCATGCACGGGCCGACACACAAAGCCGGCGCGGTGGCTTCGCTGCGCAACATCATGAATCCGGCATCGGTCGCGCTCGACGTCTGCACGCGCACAGATCACTGCATGATCGTTGGTGATGGTGCATTGCGATTCGCACGCCACCTTGGCTACGAAGAAGCCAACCTGCTCACCGACCGCGCCCGCGAAGTCTGGTTACGCTGGAAGGCGAATCTGAATCCCGGCGACGACTGGCTCGATCAGGACCAGCAGATTCCGCTCGAAGGACGCGAACAGGCTCGTGCCGAAGGACCGATTCCGTTCACATACGGCACGATCCACTGCAGCGCCGTCAATACCCGAGGTGATCTCGCCGGCTGCACCACGACCAGCGGCCTGAGCTTCAAGATTCCCGGTCGTGTCGGCGACTCACCGATCATCGGCGCGGGCATCTTCACCGACAACGAAGTCGGTTCCGCAGGTGCGACCGGGCGAGGCGAGTCCGTCATTCAATCCGCTGGCGGATTCCAGACCGTCCAGCACATGGAACGCGGCGACGATCCGACAGAAGCGTGTCTGAAGACGCTCCGCTGGATCGCCCGGCATACGAAACGACGAGAACTGCTCAACGCCAAGGGAACGCCGAACTTCAACGCGGTCATCTATGCCGTCCGCAAGGATGGCGAGTACGGCAGCGCATGCATGTTCGGCAAGCGATCGTTCTGCGTCGCCGATGCCCGCGGCGCGCGGACAGAGATGGCCACGCCGTGTTTCGAGTAGGCATGACGATGAATTGACAACCAGCATCCTCATGGTCGAAGCTATCGATCACCATGAACCTGCTTCTCGTCGTCGCAGTTGGCGGCATCATCCTCTTCATTGCATCGCGCACCTATGCGCGCGTGATCGCCGCGCAGTTCGATCCTGATGACTCGCGACCGACACCCGCCGACGCATGTGCGGACGGTGTCGACTTCGTCAAATCGCCATCGACCGTCGTGTTCGCGCACCACTTCGCATCTATCGCCGGCGCCGGACCGATCATCGGTCCGATCATCGCGTTGTCGTACGGCTGGGGACCGGCATGGCTCTGGATCGTCATCGGCGGCATCTTCTACGGCGCGGTGCACGACATGTCATCGATGTTCGTGTCGCTCCGCGAAGGCGGCAAGACGATCGCTGAAGTCGCACGCCGGACGCTTGGAACCTCTGGCTACATCCTGTTCCTGCTGCTCCTGCTCATCGTCATTTCGGTCGTCAATGCGATCTTCCTGAAATTGTCCGCGAGCGCCCTGCAGAGCGCGTATCCGCTTGCGTCACTCGGCCTTAATGAATCGCAGTCGCTTCTCCGCACGCGCGTGACCGACAATGGCGAAACCGTCGGCATCATCGGCGGCATCGCGACAACCTCGGTCATCGTGATGACGCTCGTCGCGCCGTTCCTCGGCTGGTTGATTCACAAACGTCATGTACCGACATTTCCCGTGTTCGTGCTCGCAGGCATCATTGGTGCTGCAGGTGTTGTCCTCGGGTTCTTCATGCCGGTCAGCCTGAGCATGAACACGTGGCAATTCGTGCTCGTGATGTACCTGTTCTTCGCAAGCTGGATTCCTGTCTGGCTCATCATCCAACCCCGCGATTTCATGAACGTACAGATTCTGTACGGCGGCCTGATCCTGCTCGTCGTCGGGACGCTCGTCGCCGGGATTTCCGGCGGTGACACCGCGACGATGCAGATGCCGATCGAACGCATCAGCGAAGGCAGCGCAGCCACCGGACCGGTCTGGCCGATCATGTTTATCACCATCGCCTGCGGTGCGATCAGTGGTTTTCACAGCCTCGTGGCGACCGGCACTACGATCAAACAGATCCCGCGCGAGAGTGATTGCCGCCGCGTCGGCTACAACGCCATGATCCTCGAGAGCTTTCTCGCACTGCTCGTGCTCGGCGCTGTTGCGAGCCAGATGACGTTCAACGAGTACGGCACCACGATGACGTCGGGCGGCGGCTGGATTCTGACATTCGCCGTCGGCTGCGGTCGTCTGTTCAGCGAACTTGGCATTCCGATCGCCATCGGCAGCGTGCTCGGCATTCTGATCATTGAAGGCTTTCTCGTCACGACGCTCGACACATCAGTCCGCCTGACGCGCTACCTCGTCGAAGAACTCGCGCAGCAACTTGGCATCGTGCCGAAGGATCGTTCGACGCGCGGCATGCAGATCGCCGGCGCAGCGATCGCGATCGGTCTCATGCTGATCTTTGTATTCTCGAAGGAAGCGCTCGACGCGATGTGGCCGTTCTTCGGCGCGGGGAATCAACTCATTGGCGCACTGACTTTGACGACGGTCGGCATCTGGCTGCTGCAGCGCGGGAAATCGCCGTGGTTCGCGCTGGTTCCCGCGATTTTCATGGTGGCCACTGCCATCGCTGCGCTGATGTACAAGGTGCGTGACAAGTTCGACGCCGATGAGCCTTCGACGTACATCTTTGCCGCCGCCGGCATGGTGCTTCTGTTGCTTGCATGTGGCTTCGTGATCGTGGCGACTATTCGATTCGCACTGGCACTCCGTCAGGCGACGGCCATCACAGCGGACGAAACCAGAGAACATACGACCAATTGATCAGCACCAGCGCGATGGTCACCAGCGGCACAATCCACCGGTGACGACGTGGCATGTCCAGGCGAACGGTCCGGGCAAAGCCGACCGACAGCACGAGCCAGATCGTCGCGCCCAGCATGATCACCATGATGAGCGGATTCCACAGGAACGCATCGACGACGTCGCCGCGCGCGAGGGCAACTGTTGCGCGCGTCGAGCCGCACGTGGGACATTCCACGCCGGTGAAGCGCTTGAACATGCAGACCGTCGTGGTGGTGCCTCGCGCGCGATCCAGCAACTGGATCGCAAGGATCAGCGCGCCCCAGACGCCCACGATGGCCAATGCCATCGTGAGCGTGTGTATACGGAGTCGTCGGTGCTCAACCGTGAGGAACACGTTGCCGTCGTTCATTCACCGTCTTACGGACCGGCACCACTCGCCGCTGATGCGCCTGCGGCAATGACGCCGAGCAGCATGATGGCGCCAAAGACCACGATCACAAGCACCAACAGGATCAACTGGATCAGTGCAATGATCTTGGACGCCTGGGTGAGACCTCGGCCTTCAGGATCCATCCGGCCCGCGTCGATCTCCTTCATGTCAGCCGCGGCCATGAAATAGGCCACGATGCTGAAGATCGCACACACGAGCCAGCCGAGAATTGCGAAGGCCAGCAACATGCCGCCACGGTGCGGTCGCATCATGGGAGCGCCCGGCTGAGCCGGCGGCATTGCGGTTGGAATCTGCGTCATATTGACGTCCTCCCGAAGATCCGACGCAAGGACGGATCTTTAATGATTCGATTCGGATCCGGCCTGAATCTTGCACGCCGGACCACCAGAGCGTGACGTATCCATTGCCGATTGTCAATCGATCCACACCTGATCGTCAGGGTGTGACGATAATGTCCGTCGGTGATCGCCAACGCTCCAACCTCGATGCCACCGCTCGACGCACCCATCCTGCAATGGACCGCGCTCGACATCTGGCTGCTTGCCTTCTGTGGCCTGCTGATCATCGGCAGCGCGTTCTTCTCCGGTTCCGAGACCGCACTGTTCGGCATCTCGCAGTCACAACGCCGCGCCATGAATCGCCGGCGACCGCGACTCGCCCGTATCGTCGATGCGCTGCTCAACAATCAACGCATGCTGCTCATTACGGTCATGCTCGGCAACATGACCATCAATTCGCTGTACTTCGTCATTGGCTCGGTGTTGATGATGCGCTCCGGCGACAGCGCGACGATCGAACTCCTCATCGGCCTGAGCTTCCTGCTCGTCATTGTCCTGTTCGGCGAAGTCATGCCGAAGATGCTTGCGACCTCCCATCGCACCATCTACCTCAGCATCGTCGGTCCACCATTGCTTGCGATCCACCGACTCAACACGCCGCTGCGTGTCGCCGTCGACACGTGCATCGTGACCCCGTTGAACCGATTGACCGCGCCGTCCGAACGACCGCCGGAACTCAACGAAGCTGAACTCAAATCACTGCTCGACGTCTCAGGCGAGCAAGGCGTCATCGACGAAGATGAACAGCGCTTGCTTCGCGAAGTGCTGGAGATCAGCCGCAGAAAAGTGCGCGACGTCATGACGCCGCGCGTCCGGATGCTCGCAATCCCCGATGATGCGACCGCAGACGATGTCCGCGCCATCCTTGCCGAGAAACGCCTGACGAAACTGCCGGTCTTTCACGAAGACCTCGACTCCATCGTCGGTGTTCTGCACGTGAAGCGATTTCTCCTCGCGAGCGAGCGATCAACCGTTTCCGTACGCGCATTCATGTCGCCGCCGCAGTATGTCCCGGTGATGGCCAACCTCGAACAGCTTTACGTGCACTTCCAGTCATCGCACACGCAATCCGCCATCGTCGTCGATGAGTACGGCGGCACCGAAGGCATTGTCAGCGTCGAAGATGCCGTAGAAGAACTTGTTGGCGACGTCGATCGCGATCTCCCCGCATCGATCACCGGCGCGCGGCTCGTCGGACTCGGCACCTGGGAAATCGACGGCGATATGAGCGTCCACGATTGGGCCGATGCCTTCGGAACCGAGCATGTTCCCATGCCCGTCGCCACCGTCGGCGGATTGATCACGCACTCGCTGGGCCGAGCCGCAGTTGAAGGCGATCTCGTTCGCATCGGCAACATGGAACTGATGGTCAACGATGTCGATGGCACACGCATCTCAACGGTGCTCGTGCGCCTGCAGGACCCGATCGAACCCGAAGACCTCCTGGAGGATGACGCATGACCGTCGACATTCTCCTGTTTGCAGTCCTTGCATTGGTCGGCCTCGCGCTCAGCGCACTGTTCTCCGGCACGGAGACCGGGCTGTACACCATCAACCGCGTACGCCTGACCATTCGTTCGAACCAGGGCGACCCGTGCGCTCGTCGACTTCGCGCGCTCATTGACCGACCCGAGCGCATGCTCGCGACGATTCTCATCGGCAACAACATTGCCAACTACATCGGAAGCTACGGGCTCTCGGCCATCCTCGATCGCATGCAGATCGCGCCGATCACACTCATCATCATCAACGTCTGCATTCTCACACCGTTGCTGTTCGTGTTCGGCGAGATCCTCCCCAAAGATCTCTTTCGCACGTTCACCGACACATGGTCGTACGCGCTATCGCGCTTTCTGACGACCTGCCGATATCTGTTCCTGTTCACGGGACTCACGCCGGTTGTACAGACGTTTGGCCGGCTCGTGGGCCGCCTCCTCGGCGCGCCTTCGGAACTCCCTACCACCGGACGACAACGCGTCGTGCAACTCATGCAGGAAGGCTTCGGCGCCGGCGTGCTCACCGAAGTTCAGACCACGCTCGTCGACCGATCGCTCGCCTTCCGCAAGATGACCGTCGGCACAGAAATGGTGCCGTGGGCCCGTGTCGTCACACTGCCTGCGAACGCATCACAGGAACAGCGCGAGACCATGATGCGCAAGCGTGACTTTTCGCGTATCCCGCTGATGAGCACATCTGGCGATGTTGTTGGTGTGCTGCCGTTGCTTGATGCGTTGCTCAAGCCGGGCGTTTCAACCGAAGAGCTTGCACAACCGACGTTGACATTTGAACCCGATACACCGATCCGCGATGCCCTCCGACAAATGCGCCACGAACGCATCGCCATGGGCATCATCGAACATCCGCGCACACGGCGCAAACTCGGCATCGTCACACTCAAGGATCTTGTCGAACCGCTGACCGGCGAACTGGCGGTATGGTGACGGAAGCGACTTGTGATTTGCGACTCGCGATTCGAACGAGTCCAAGTCCAAGACGACACAGCATCAGTCGCCAGTCGCCAGTCGCGAGTCACGACTCGCTTCTGACCCTCACATCCCTGATCTCAGCCTCGACGCTCGTCCGACCTTGCCAGTGATTCAGCTTCGGCTCGATCGCCGCGTCGAGCCGCATGCCTGGCGCAATCTCCGACACGCGACTGCCGGCGTTCCACCACACCGCGCGCACCAACCGGCGACCATTCGGACCATCCTGGCGCAAGCGCACCATGAGATGCCGACCGTTTGATCCCATCTGGCGCGGCGCTTCATCCACCGCAAGATCCGTCAGCAGAAACGTCGGCTTACGATTCGACTTTCCGAACGGCGACAGCTTCTGTAAACCTTCAACCGCAGGCAGGCTGAATTCCGTCAGGCTCGCCGAGCAATCGATGTGCAGCACCGGCACGAGTTCGTTGATCTCAATGGCCGCATTCGCCTGTGCGATGAACGCCTCAGTAAATGCCGGCAACGCACTGCTCTGCAGACGCAGTCCCGCCGCGGCATGATGTCCGCCAAACGTGTCGAGGTGCGACTCACATCGCATCAATGCCTGATGCAGATTGAAGCCATCGACACTGCGCCCGGATCCCTGACACTGACCATCGAGATCGCGCATGATGATCGCCGGGCGACCGAATCGATCCACCAGGCGACTGGCGACGATGCCGACGACGCCCGGATGCCAGTCCGGATGCGCGAGCACGATGCCGCGTCGATCATCCAGCGTCATGCCGGCTTCCTCAGCGCGCTTGCACGCCTGATCCACGATGCGCCGCTCTGTCTTCTGCCGTTCCTTGTTGTACTGGGCAAGTTGTTGCGCGATCGACATCGCATCTGCATCGTTCGCTTCAGTGAACAGCCGAACGGCATCTGCGGCGTGTCCCATTCGTCCGATCGCATTGAGTCGCGGCCCGAGCACGAAGCCGACTTTCTCCGCATCGATCGAGTCACTCTCGAGTTCGCTCGCCTTGATCAACGCCTTGAGGCCGGTGAGTTCTGTGGAACGAATCAGGCGCAAACCGAACGCGGTGAGAATTCGATTCTCGCCCGTGAGCGGCACGATGTCTGCAATCGTGCCGAGTGCGGCGAGCGGCAACAGTTGCATCAGCGCTTGCTTGAAGACATCACTCACGCGCTCCGACTGACACCATTCGATCGCGAACTGCCACGCGAGTTTGAACGCGACGCCCGCGCCGCAGAGATCACCGTTCGGATACGCGCTGCCGGGCAGACGCGGATGCACGATCAACGCATCAGGCAGAATGCCATCGGTCGGCATTTCGTGATGGTCGGTGATGATGAGTTCGAGCCCGATCTCTTTCGCCACGGCCGCAGGTTCGACCGCCGTCACGCCGGAGTCGACGCTGACCACGACATCCGCGCCATCGCGGCGGAGCTGCCGCAGCGCTTCGGCGTTCAGGCCGTAGCCTTCCTCGAGTCGGTGCGGCACGTACGTCCGGACATCGGCCTTCGGCTCAGCCGTTCGGATGATATGGAAGAGAATCGACGTCGCGGTAATGCCATCGACGTCGTAATCGCCGTAGATCGCAACCGTCCGGCCCGACCGGACCGCATCGACCAGTCGTTCGGCGGCCCGGGCATTGTTTGGAATATGATTGGGTGGATGGAGGTTGGATAAACGGGGGTCGCAGAACGACTCGATCGCCGTCGAATCGTGGATGCCGCGAGACCGCAATATGCGTTCAATCAGCACGCGATCGGCATGTCGACCGCGCGAAGCATCTGGCTCCGTCCCGGTCGTCGGGCCGTCGGCGGCCGCCTCCTGCAGTTTCCACCGGCGCGTCATTCCACGCATCGCTGAAGCCTACCCGACGAGATGCCGACGAACCACTGCCGGCATTCGGGCGGGACCTTTGCGTCACGTTGTGCAGGCGGTCATAATGCGATGTTTCCCCTTGGAAGCGGGCCAATGGCCCGAGGGTGCTGGAGTCTGGAGTCATGGTGAATCCGTATCGATGTGTGTTGCTCTTCGGGCCGCCCGGCGTGGGCAAGGGAACCCAGGGCAAACGGCTTGGCGCGATGGACGGCTACGTTCATCTCGCGACTGGCGACATCTTCCGCGCGCTAGATCCGGACTCGCCGCACGGCGCGAAGTTCCACGAGTATTCATCGCAGGGTCTGCTGGTGCCGGACGAGTTGACGGTGGAGATCTGGCACGAGCACGTTGAAGGCATGATTGCCAACGGCCAGTATTCGCCGAGCAAGGACCTGCTCGTGCTCGACGGCATTCCGCGCAGCGTGACGCAGGTGCAGTTGATGAAGGCGTACATCGATGTCGAGCAGATCCTCTTCTTCGAGGTGAGTGACATCGACGTAATGGTAGAGCGCATCAAGCGTCGCGGCGAAGAACAGAATCGTCACGACGACATGGATGAGTCGGTGATTCGCCGGCGCTACGAGGAGTACGACGAGAAGACCGCGCCGGTGATCGGCTGCTACGCGTCGGAGTTGATTGGTCGAATCGACCCCATCGGCACGATGGACGAGGTCTTCGGCCGAATTCAGGATGCGCTGCGCATCGACTCGAGTACGGGGGCAGCGTAGGATTGTGTGTCGTTGACCGTTCTTCGTTGACCGCATCGGAATATTAAGAACGACCAACGGTCAACGATAAACGCTGTCAGCTGAAAGCTGACAGCTGACAGCTGACCGCTCTTTCACATCTTGGGGCCGAATGGTATCGACCGGACAGGGAAGGTTCGTCGTTGCGCGTCGTGGAGCATCCTTGCCACGTAAAAAGGATGCAAAACTTTTAACTGGCACTAACCAGTACGCTCTCGCGGCTTAAAGTTCCGCGATGATGTGCGTCTGACGCCCGATGGGGCGCGCATCAAAAACTATCGGGCTGGCGTTGCGAGTGTGATTGGCGCTCAAGGCGTGAGACAATTGTCAATCATGGTTTCATGGAAGCGTGTCGTTTCGCGTCCATGCGACCGAGATTAAACAGACGACTACACGTGTAGACGCGGCGTTCTGACTGTCACGGCACGGGGGTTCGAATCCCCCCGGCTCCACTTTCTTCAAATCACAATCGTGTCGGGCGGGTTCTCCGAACCCGCCGTACCTGCTCAGTCGGCAGTTGACCGCTCGAACTTGGTCGCGGGCACCTTGCGTTTTACCTCGATTATTGATGCTGTCTCAGCATCTCCGTTCAATCGTGCGAAGATCGCCATCCATCTATTCAACGACTCGACCCACAAGTCGGCTGCCAGATCCTCTCGCAACACCCGAGACTTCATTCGCTCCCCGAGCACCACTTTCCATCCCTGTTCAATTTCGATGTCATGCTTCACTGCATAAGCTTCGATTTGGTCAACAATCGGGCCTCCATCGGGGCCTGTATCAAAGGGATCTTCGTCTGGTCCGCGTAGCATCTTGTCGACTAAAGAAGACATAACTTCCAGTGGGAATAGATCCTCAGTCTCTAGGCCATCAACTCCGAGCAATTCACTGAGAACGATGACTCGGTCGGGTGCCTCGGCGTAGAGATCCTTCCGAAGGTGCTTAGCAAGTTCCTTTCCTGCGACGTCTCCATCGCATAGAACGAGAGGCAGGCGCTCGTCACGCCCTGTTAGAATCGATGCGACTGCGCGGATTCCCTTGACCCCCTTGCTCGGGACGAAACGGAACTCCCGACGCGCCTGGAGCCTACCGCCACTTATCAGCTGATTCCGCATCGTTGTACAGTAGATCTGATCCGACCTACCCTCGACGATAACTGACTCGGTGCCAGCGAAGTCGAGATCGGTCATGCGGAGTCCGAGCGCGGCATGAGCGGCGTAGATCGACTTCGATAATGCTCCAGCCGACCCGCGCCGCAGCTCAGGGCTCGACACCGTATTGCCGTTATCGTCCACGTATACAGCCCGAACCCGATCAAGGTGATCCGTATCGACGAGAAACGGCGAGTGGGTGGTGTAGATCAACTGATTCTGCTTCGCCAGATTCTCGAAAAAAGCGGAGAGGTCCATCTGTGCGATCGGATGCAACGACAACCCAGGCTCATCGAGCAGTAGCACGGCGCCGTTGTGCGCCTCCTTGCTCTCAACAAGGAAGATCAGGTAGAAGCTAAGGAACCACTGGAGTCCAGTGCTCCTGCCTTCCAATTCGACGGGCTCCGGCCGCTTGTCGTCAGACACCCAGATTCGAAAGTGGGACCCGTCCGCCGCGAAGTCAAAGCGGTACTCACCCTGCCGCCACCAATCTCGAAATCGGCTTGTGAGACTTGCAGAGGCTGATTTGAGTAGAACTTCGCGTTCCTTCTTCTTCTCGGCGTCCGCGGCGATCTCGGTGTCTGATGGTTCCTTGCCCGCTTCCGCGGCAGGTGCCTCACGCCCCAATTCTAGGATCTCCTCAGCGTCGAGGCGCACGAACTCAAAGAGCACTCGCAGCGTGCGAGCCCTGGCCTCATCCCGACCTGTGAGGTCATCGCGCTTGAGGTTCTCGATGACGTGCGGCAGGTAGATCTCTGAGTCGAGATTCCCGTAGGTTGTGTAGTAGACGAACGCTGGAAGTCGGCTGACAACAAGGTCAACGATCTCCGCGCTTTGCTGTGGAGCCGGCTGCTTCAATCGATCAACATGTGCTGCAAGCGAGTCAACAAGCTGTCCGAAGCGTGGTGCCACCATAGAACGAGCCGGAGCCTCAGCGATCGCGCCGGCATCGATCACCTTACCTATCGCCGTCAGCGTTTCCAGGCCCAGCCTTTCCCCACCATCCCCCGCGAGCACAAGTCCTCTTTCGAGCTTCTGTAGAAGAGCAACCTTCAGCACTCCATCAGCCTTGCCACTAGGCTCAGTTGGTGTGACTGCATCGCGAGTCGCAGTGATCGCTTCTATGACTTCCGCCGCAGGGGGACGCCGATCTGTATCGGCGTCAGGGAAGCCAATGCCGTAACGGCTGTCCAGCGCCCTCGTGACCTGCACAACACGAAGTTGATCTGCAGGGAGTCCCGTCACTGCAGCGAGCTCTAGCGAGAGTGATTCCGGCACCGCGAAGTCAGCCCGAATGAAAACTGGCTTGGTCCTTGCGTGTCTGATCTCGCCGTATTCTGCGCGAGGCGCATCCGCCAATAGGTTTATCGCACCGTCCTTTGCCGGGCGGAGCTTCCACAACGGCAGCAGCAGGTTGGTCTTCCCGGACTCATTGGTCCCTACAAGCGAGGTGATCTCGCTTGCGTCGATCCAACCACTGTCCTGCACGGAACGGAACTTCGTTACTCGGAATCGCTTCAACTTCATCGCTGTCATCCATCGCCTCCGCATTGGAGTCTACTGGCCCAGACAAAACACGAATCCTTGCCTTGGTTATCGGCCCACCTGGGAAATACTATCCGATTTCCTGACGATATGCATATTTTTCCAGGATTTTTGTCTTTTTTCCGTGATCTACGGGGCTAAATCTGCCGTATAGTGGAGTACACAGGAGGAAACCACCATGTCGCTTATGAACACAGCATCACACAGGACAATGGGCAGTGAGATGCTCGGATGCGGATCGCACGAGCTAAGTGCTATCGAGCTTCCAGAGTTGAACTTCAAGAGCGACCGCTGGGCAACGACCCGCGAAGAAAGCGTTGATCGCACTGCTTCCTACTGGAAAGCCAACCCGACAACCGTCCGAGTCTTTGAGGACCCTAAGCTGAGTGACGACCCACTGGTCATGCTGCGCAAAGAGTTGTTCGAGCAGCTATTCGCTACGCTGAAGGATCTCACTAGTGGCCGCGCGGGCGTTCTGTCGGAAGTCCAGCAAATCAATAAGCTAGCGGTGGCACTCGTTCAGGCTGTCTCTGACGCTACAGATCGCGTCCCTGCGCATGTATCCACTCTTGCGCAAGTCATCGAAACAAGTGCAAATCGTGTTCACACCACGATCATTGAGGCCACAGCGACCCAAACACATGCGATCGTCTCTGTGCGTTCGCCTCAAGCACCTAGCTTCCCTTCATTATCAGCGGAAGAGCAGGCAAACATCATGGCCGAGCTAGAGGAAGAGGAGCAACAGGATGGCGCAAGCGCCGGCGGCGGCAGCCGTTCCTAACGGTGAATCTCCAGAGACAGAATTCGAGGAGATCATCGATGAACTTGCCAAGACCTCTCACGGCTCCAAGGGTCTTGAGAGGCTTAGAGCATTCTTTGAGACTCGCGTGCGAAAGACCAAGGCGCGCGGTGCGTTTCTTAGAGATCGTCTCATCCAACCCCCGATCAAGTGGTTCGACGTGCAGGAACGTGTTTGGAAGACGGCCGAAGAACGAAACGCTAACCAGTTCTCATTCCTGCAGGGCGACATTGTCAACTCGAAGCTCGTACTAGGAGTCGACGGAGCGCGGTACGAGCACAACCTCTGGATGATCATGTCAGCCGATTGCGACTGTGTGCGTGGCAAGTTCGTCCGTGTTGCTCCGGTGCTTCCTGTTGACGAATCCGTTAGCATCGAAAAACAGACCCTCGCATTCGCGCTCAAGTTCGCAAACGAGCGGTCCTTCCCAATTCCCCATCTCCCGGACGACGACTCGACATCGCCCACGGCGTACGTTGCGAACCTAGAGGAGCCGGCGCACCTTTGCTTCGGGGACGACAAGAACGGCGAGCGCTCCCTCGTCACCCAGCGAGCATCACTCACGGAGGCCGCTTGGCACATCCTGAACGCCGTATTGTTGCATCAAATCACGCGGGCAAACATGGAAGAAGCTCTACGCATTCGCAGAAACGGAGCCGAGTAGATCGACAGCCATTCCGTCCGTGAATTGGTCTTCGACAGACTCATTGCTAGACGGCGCGATCTGGCACTTCACCGTCCCCGGAGAACCACACACGGCATGCGTTGGCGCCATCGCCTCCGCCCCTACTCCACCACACCGTCCAACCAGCGCAACAGTTCCCGGCCATCCATGTAGCCCACCGCGCGATCCACTTCCTGGCCGGAGCGGAACGCGATCATCGTCGGCATCGCCTGCACGCGCAATCGCGCGGCGGTCTCCGCTTCATCATCAACGTCCACCGTGATCGCCGTCCCGTTCGCATCAAACCATGTGTGCACATTGGCATCGACCCACGTCGTTCGGTCCATCTCCTTGCACGGACCACACCACGACGCCGTCGCCTTGACCACAAGCACCTTGCCATCGGTCGTGTTCGTCGCAAGTGCCGCGTCGAACGCGATGTCCTGCAACACCGTCTCGCTCGTCGCGCGCGACACACCTGCACGCATCGCAAGCACGATGATCACCACGAGAAAGAGAACACCAACTGTCGCCGCACGTCGATCCATGATCAGGCTCCGCAACTGAGACATCATGATTCCAGGCAGATTGTAGCCGGCTTATCCGCGCGCAGAAAAACGCCCGAGTGTCTCGAAACACCCGGGCGCTGGAAGTAAGGGCAATTGAATCTGAACCGGTGATCAGGATGGACACGCACCGAACGACGTAATCACGGTGATCACATCGTCGATGTTGATGACACCATTGCCGACCGTGCCATCACCATTGTCAGGTGTGTTGTCCCACGGACACGGCGCGGGCTCCATCGCACAATCACCAAAGGCGTTGATCACACCAATGAGGTCATCGATGTTCACGACGTTGTTGCCGAACGTGCCATCGCCGTTATCCGGCGCGTTGTCTGCAGGACACGCGGGACCGATCGGCACGCCAACCGTGAACGTCGCAATGGTCTCGCTGCCGGTGATGACCAGCGGCATGCCGGCGGGATAGCCGACCGGCGCGACCGGCGATGAGCTCCAACTGATGCTGCCGAGCGGGATCGTCTGCAGCGGACCAATGATGCGCGTCGCATCAAAGTTGAGATACGCAATGTCATATTCGTAGATGTCGTCGGGGAACGTCACGCCGGGATTCCAGGTCGTGGCGTCGATGGCGATGTCGCCGAACAGACTCACGGCTTCAACACCGAAGTCAACGGTCTCACCTTCCGCTTCAACGACGAGCACATCCGGCGTGTCCGCGCCGGTGGGATCGGTCCACTCGAAGGTCGCCGGTGAATCGCCGGTCGAGCCCGGCAGCGGCGACACGATCGTCGGCGTTCCATAGAAGTCGCCATCGGTCAGGCTGTTGGCATCGAAGAACATCGTCGTGACACTGCTCTCGAGCCCGACCACGCCGATGATCCATGTGCCGTTCATCGCCGTCTTGAGCGCTGCGAGCGAGTCAAAGCCATCTTCCCACACCCAGAGACCATCACCATCATCTTCGACGAACAGCGGCACGCCGTTGGCGGCGATCTGCACTTCGGTCACACCTGGCACGCCGGCCACGTTGATGTCGATGAACGCAAGGAACTCGGCATCGGCGAACAGAACATCATCCGCACGGGTGATCCCGATCTCGATTGTGTTGTTCAAGCCAGCATTTGCGGGCGCCGTGTCGGGTTCGACAACGTCAAGTTCCGGGTCAACACTCGGCGCGGGCGCGGTTGGTGTAGAGGTGACCTGCGCGCGCTTGGCCTTTCGAACTTGCGCGATGCCTTCAGCGTGCGCGGCCGTCATGATCAGCGATGCGGTCAAGCCGGTCAGCGCGCAGAGCGCCCCAATACGATGCGTTGCATTCATAGCGATGGTGTTCCCTCTTCTCGGTTGTCGATCTCGAATCCTCGACGCGCGGTTGCGCGCTGGACCGTGCGCACCAATGACATGCGCGGCACGATGAAGGGACTATGAACCGAACCGGGGCCAACGCAAACGAGGATGCGCCGATCAGTCGGAATGTCCTCACCTGCACGGGCGATAACAGGGATTGGTATCAGATCGGACGCTCGCCCAACGTGCGCGTTTCGTGCCGTCATGCCGCAACGTGCTGATCAACACGCTCCATAACGCTCTTCCCGGCTTGTTTTGGCCATTTTCTCGGTCCTTCTGGTCCCGAGGCCTTGGTAGACTCGATTCGAGTCGTGGGCTGCGGGCATTGTGGGATCAATGACGGCTGCGACCGACCTCGGGAGAAAGAACATGTCATCGTTGCATTCGTCGACTCGAGCGACCGCGGTCGCTGCTGTGAGTCTCCTGGCTCTTGGTGGTACGTCATCTCAGCTGCACGCGACCTTCGAGTCCGTGGGTCAACCGGCTGCAGCCGTCGCCGCCGGTTCGGACGACACCAACGGCCCCACCACTGCCAATGCCCAGATCATTGCCGTCGACACATCGATCGAGAGTGCGAGCAATGCAGCCGCGGACGGCAATGGAACGAATGCCTTCGGGGTCACCGCACTCAGTCAGAACTTCGTCTTGAACGAAAACACCGGCGACTCGATGTGCAACGTCGTTCGCACTGTATTCGCGTATGCGGAGTCCAGTAACGGCGCCAACGCGAATTCATTTGCGTGTGTCGACTTCGACGGATTTGGAAGCGCGACGGCAACGGCAGATGCGTTCACAGTTGCCGTCGACGACGATCAGATCACCATCGTGATTGCGGTCGGCGTCGATACGATTCCACTGCCGTACGATCTGATGCCGTTGTTCATCGATGATCATCTGTTGAATATCAATACCGACTCCAGCGTTCAGAATGACAATGAAGACAGCGCCAACAGTCGAGCTCTCTCGGTCGGCTCGTTCGCATCGTACGGCGATGTTGTACCTCTGCTCGGCTCATGCACCATTGACTGGGCGATCCAGAACGATAGCGGTGCAGTCACGTTTGACGTCGTCAATGAGTTGACGTGTGAGGCGATCGGCGGCACGTACTCACCACCGCCACCGAGCCCAACTACCGCAACGGCACCGCTGCAGTCGTATACACGCACGATTCGCATCGTCAACGGCGTCGTCATCGAGGACACAACGACCCCGACTGAGAGTACGTTCGGCGGCGGCGGAGGTCCGGAATGCGTCGGCATCGGCGCGTGCTGTGTTCCGAATCTCGCCGAGTGCGTCGGCAACGTGACTCTTGAAGGATGCGACGCCATGGGCGGCATGTACCAGAGTGATGCAACGCGCTGCGCTGACATCGTGTGCCCGCCTGCCGGTGCATGCTGTGATCCCCGCAACGGCAGCTGCAGCTTCCTGTTTGAAGTCGACTGCGATGCCATTGGCGGCGTATTCCAGGGCGACGGCGTGACGTGCAATCCGTCACCGTGCGAACTCGCGGGTGCGTGCTGCTTCGGCGACGAGTGCGAAGTGATTACCGCCGACACGTGCGACAGCGAAGGCGGCTGCTTCATGGGCGAAGAAACGCTCTGCGGCAACGTCTCGTCCGGCGGCATCAATCTGCCGATTCCCGAGGATGGCACAACGCTCTCGCACACCATCCATGCCCCCAACGTCGGCACCGTCGACGACATGCGCGTCTTCGTGAACATTGATCATGAAGACCTGTCAGGCATCATCATTGAACTGGAGCGTGCCGGTACGATCGTCACGCTGTATGACCAGGACTGCGGCGCGAATGCCGATGACATGCGCGCACGCTTCGTCGATGGCGGCACACCCATCGCCGATGGATGCATGAATGGAAGCCTTGGACTGGATTCGCCGCCGGGCTTCGATCCGGTCGGCAGCCTGTCAAACTTCGATGGCCTGCCAATCGGTGGTGCCTGGACGTTGCACGTGACGTATGTCGGCTCCCCACCCGCGGGCGAACTCAATCGCTGGCGTTTGATCTTCCCCAATATCCCGGATGAAGAATGCATCGACTGCAACATGAACGGCGAAGAAGACTCCTGCGAGACCGATCCGCTGTACGACCCGTTGATTGCCGCGGCATCCGACATCTGCGCGGGTGGTGACGGCAACACCATTGAAGCCGGCGTGGCCAATGCCGGCGACACGACCGCGGCGACGTCCGATGCGTTCATTTGGTGCGGTCCGTTCTTCAGCCTGTTCGACGACTACTGGGCGTATATTCCGCGCAGTGATGGACAGGCGTTTATCGCCGTCAACGACTTCGGACCGGAGACCTTTATGGTCAGCGTGCATAGCGCATGCCCGGCAACGCAGGACAACCTCATTGCCTGCTCGGCCAACAACGCGCAAGGCGTGTGGTTCGATGTGATCAAGGGTACGACGTACGCGATTCGTGTTGCGGGCCTGAATCAGGATCGTGGTGCATACGAACTGATGCTCTACGGACCGAACGCATTGTTGAATCCGACGGATGACAACATGAACGGCATGCCGGATGAGTGCGAATGCCGTGAAGACGTCAACGGCGATGGCACGGTCGATGCGCTGGACTTCATCCAGGCGATGAATGAGCAGGGCAACTGCATCCTGTCACCGCCGGGCTGCCCGAGCGATGTCAACGAGGACGGCGAAGTCGACACGGTCGACCTCGCGTTGATCATCAATGCCTACGGCGACTGTCCGTTCCCGCAGATGATGATGAACCCGGCGTTCCAGCCGCGATCATTCAAGGGCGAAGCGGTCGGCGATGAACTGATGGACAGCGGCAAGCGCCGTTGATCATCGGGATGCGTTTCTCTGAAGCGCACAACCTCGACAATGCACAGCGGAGAGCGGTTCACATCGCTCTCCGCTTGTCGTTGCGGCATTGTCAGAATAGGCAAACTGACGCGGGTTTTGTCCGTGCATCACGTCCGGATATCCCGTACTGTGAAGCTCCAGTGGGAATTGCGGGGGGACCACGTGTGTGCATGGTCCGTCTCCCGCAATCGGTAGGAGAAGAACATGCATCCCAATCAATTGGTGGGTCGACGTTTGTGCTGCGCCCTGACCGGCGTCGCAAGTGCGTTCACGCTGTGTACATCGGTATCTGTCGCCGAGGTCATTGAAGTGGACGAAGGCCAGGAGCGCGTCCGTATAGACACTGATACGGTCGGGACCGGTTCGACAGCAAATGCGAGTGCGTTTGCGAGTACACAGCCGGACGGGGATGTGTCGACCACCTCTGCCGAAGTTGATGGTCCGATCGCGGCGGCGCTTGCGGAGGCGCATACATCGCATCGTTTCTTTGATCCGATCCATCTTGTCGGGAGTGAGTGCTACGTGCTCGCCTATGCGTACAGCGAAGCTCGGGTCGAAGACTTCGGCCAGGCAACCGCGAGCACATGCGCTTCGTTTGATGGCCTCGTCACTGCTGACGTCACGGCGTCGGCGGCCTTGTCACCAGTTTTCGGGCCTGTACCAGCATCAAATGAAATTGCGTTCTTCTTTGATGGCAGCCCGGATACGCCGCTAATCCTCCCACCGCCTGCTGACGGCGTGTCGTACGTGGTTGCGACATCAGCCCAGGGACTTGCGATTGCCAATGATTCCATGGATGCCACCGCGACCACCTTTGGATACGCATGCGTGTTCATTTCCGAGACGCCATTTGTCGTGGGCTCCTGTACGATCGGCGCGGGGCTGTGCATCAACGACGTTCTCATCGAAGTCTGCGATAGCATTGGTGGCGTCTACGGCGGCGACGCCAGTGTGTGCGGCGGAGGCGGCGCGCTCGCTGAAGACCGTCACGCGCTGCAATACGTGTCGACGGTGAATGGCGAACCCGGGGAAGTTGACATCGACCTGAGCCTGTTCAGTTCGCCTTCAGGCTGCGTGGAAATCGGCGCGTGCTGCGTGCCGGGCATGGAATGCATGGAACCGCTTTTTGCCTTTGAGTGCACCGACATGGGCGGTGTCTGGCAGGGTCCCGGCATCGTGTGCGACAGCATTGTCTGCCCGCCGAGCGGCGCGTGCTGTGACCTGACAACTGGCGTGTGCACGATCGAGTTCGCAATTGACTGTGACGCCATTGGCGGCATCTATCAGGGCGATGACACGCTGTGCAAGCCGAATCCCTGCGATCCTGCCGGCGCGTGCTGCTTTGGCGCTGACTGCACGGTCATGACGGAAACCGCTTGCCTCGATCACGGCGGTTGCTACCTCGGCGACCTCACATCGTGCGGAAGCTTCAACAGCGGCGGCATCAACGCCAGCATTGATGCCGATAGTACGCGGACCCACACGATCACTGTGCCCAACATTGGGACTGCGGAAGACGTCCGAGTCTTTGTCAACCTCGACATCGATGATCTCAGCGGCCTGCTCGTCGAGCTGGAACACTGCGGTACAACCGTCAAACTGTACGACGGTGAATGCAGTTCGTCGGCCAGTGATATGCGAGCACGATTCCGTGACGGCGGAACGCCGATCATCGATGGCTGCAGTGATTCAGGCATCGGC
>JBCCFX010000045.1:0-21136 GCA_039029515.1 Planctomycetota bacterium | reverse complement strand
GAGCATTCCGATGAAGACCAATACCAACCATCATCTCCTCTCACTGAGTCTTGCCAGCGCCATCATGCTGACGGGCGTTTCTGTGTACGCAGCACCGCAGGCCGGCGAGACCATCGCGCCGACTAACAAGGGTGACACCGAGCCGGAAACACTCGCGCCGCCTTCGTATGGTGAAACGCTTGACCCAATGACCAGCAAGCCGCCGTTGCGTGGCCAGGGATACCGCCTGGACCCGGATGGGTCGGGCAGCGTGTCGGGTGAGCCGGACGAATTCGGCGTAGCCGAGATCCTGATCCCACTGGAAGAGCGTGGCGATGGGCCAAGCGAGTTCGTCGACATCCTCATTCCGCCGCAAAAGCCATCACTGCGTTCGGACGACCAAGATCTTGCCCCGAGTCCGGGCGGTTCACCGGACGCTGCCGGCTTCAATTCGCTGACGCCGACGGTTGGTCAGTCGCGAAAGTGCCCTGCGGACTGCTTCCCGCCGGGAGGCAATGGCGTGGTGAACGTGGATGACCTGCAGGCGTTTCTTGCGGACTACGCGGTCGGATCGCACCGATGCGATATCGCACCGCCCCACGCGGACGGTACATACGGCGACGGCGATGTGGACATCGATGATCTGATGTTCCTGCTCAACGCCTTCGGAACCTGCGCCCCGTAAGTCGACGACCTGACGACAACCCTCATCCGACCTGTTTGATCGGAACTCGCCCCCGGCTTCGGCTGGGGGTTTTTCGTTTTGGGATTCGGGACTTGGGATTTGGGATTGGGTTGTGGGTCGTCGGGCAGGTTTGCCTTCCTGCCGGCCGCGCACTGCCCAGCGGTGGCGTTTCGGGCTCGCCGCGAGTCCTGCGTTGCTCTCTGCTCTTCCCTTTTCGATTTGCCTCTTCGCTTTTCTCACATTTCCTCTGACCGCGCGGCAGACATCTCGCCATCAAGAAAAACGAGGCAGCAGTCAATGAAGCGAAACGAACTGCGTCTCATGGTATGGAAGCCGGGACCGACTGGCCCCGACTCGAACGTGAAGGCAAAAGCCACTAAGGAGCATTCCGATGAAGACCATGAACAACCATCACCTCCTCTCACTGAGTCTTGCCAGTGCATTCCTCATCACCGTTGCACCGGCGCAGGCATCGACCGACTACGCCGACACCATCGCGGGTGATACCAAGCACGAGCTCGCACCGCCGAGCTTTGAGGATGTCGACTATGCGGAAGAACTGGCGCCGGCGACCAAGCCTGCGATCCGCGCTCAGGAGTTCGGTCTGGATCCGAACGGTTCAGGCGTCCTCGGTGAACCGGATGAATTCGACGTGGTTGAGATCCCGGCAACAAATGAGCAGCCGGGCAACCTGGGCAACGACGTCTACAAGATCTTCGTACCTGCGAACAAGCCGCCGGTGCGGAGTGAGGACGGCGCACTCGCACCGGCAATCGGTGCCGGCCTCGAACCCGCCTCGGGCGAATTCGAACTGGCACCGCAGCGACCGGCACAGCAGTCATGCCCCGCGGACTGCTACCCGCCGGGCGGGAATGGTCGGGTGAACATCGATGACCTGCAGGCATTCCTCACCGACTACGCGGTCGGCACCGCTCGCTGCGATATCGCCCCGAGCTATGCGGACGGCACCTTTGGTGATGGCGACGTTGATGTCGATGACCTGATCGCCGTGCTCGTCGCCTTTGGCAACTGCCCCTGACGCATTGACACACACCGCTGCACCATGACTGTGCCGCTGACCAAGCCTCCTTCCTTCTTCTTCTCCAGTCTCCGTTCCGGCCACGGAACACCGCCCCCCGGTTCCTCCCGGGGGGCGATCGCTTTTGGGAAGGCAGAAACGGGGACAGATGGCAGACGGCAACACGCATCTTCCGAACTCAAGACCCGCGACGCACAACCGACGACCCAACAGCCTCAACCGTCAGTACCATACGGCCATGAACGCGCAGGCGTTACTCAATCAGGCGGCGGCGAGTGCGTCCGCGGGGCAACTCAAGGAAGCGGCGGCTGCGTACCGTGAGGTACTCAAGTCGAATCCGGATGATCCCCATGCGATGTTCGGTCTTGGCGAGTTGTTCGGCCGGATCGGTCGGCGCGAGGACGCGCTGGCGCTCATTGCTCGCGCGGTGGATGCCGCACCCGATCGAGTGTCCTATCACCTCTACTACGCACAGCTGCTGCTCGATGCGGGCCGGCGTGAAGATGCGCTCGATGCCGCAGACCGCGTGCTGCGTCGGCAGCCTGATTCATCGCAGGCGAAATGCCTTAAGGCGATGGCGCTCGGTCGACTTGGTCGCACGGATGCCGCGATGCGCCTCATCGGCGAGGCACTTGCACGCTCGCCCCGTGACCTTGAAGCCCAGATCGTGCAGGCGGAACTACTCCATCGCGCGGGGCTGCTCGGTGAAGCGCTGTCGCACCTGAAGCGAACACTTGAACAGGCATACAGCCCGATCACACGCCGACGTGTGCTGTACGAGATTGCCACCATCCAGGAGAAGCTCGGGCAATACGACGAAGCATTTGCGGCATACAGCGAGAGCAATGCAGCTCGCGCCAGTGACCCCGCCGTCGCGGCGATCGATGCCCTTTCGTACGCCAAGCGAATGGACCTCTTCGCCCGTGAGATGCGGGCGGAACGCATTGCGGCGTGGGCCGCACGAGCACCACGCAACGATGGTCCGGTGCCGACGTTCCTCGTGGGTTTCCCGCGGTCAGGAACGACCCTGACGGAGCAGATCATCGGTGCGCACTCGAACATGGTGATCTCTGATGAGAAACCTTTGTTGCATCGAACCATGGCTGAGATTCGCCGGCTCGCCCCAGGCGCGCCCGATACGTGTGCGAGCCTCGATGCACTGTCAACCGCAGACATCGGACGAATTCGCACGTTTTATCGCCGGCAGGCAGAAGGCCTGCTCGAATTTGATTTCGCGGCGCATCACCTGTTGGACAAGCAACCGTGGAATCTCATTGAGCTTGGCGTGATCAATGCGGTGTTTCCTGATGCGCACGTGATTGTGGCGCATCGCGATCCTCGCGACGTCATTCTCAGTTGTTTCAAGCAGCGTTTCCTGCTCAACGATGCAAACGTTCATTTCCTCGAGTGGAACGAAACGGCACGATTCCACGCGCAGGTCATGCGATACTGGAACGTGCTACGTCCGCGGCTCACGCTGTCGATGCTGGATGTCGAGTACGAAATGATTGTGACGGACTTCGACGCGCAGGCTCGCCGAATCATCGAGTTCATTGGCCTCGAATGGGAGGATGGCGTCGCGCGCTTTCATGAGCAGTCGGCTTCGCGTTCCATCTCCACGCCAAGTGCAGATGCGGTCACATCGCCGGTGCATGCGCGGGCGATCGGCCAATGGCAGAATTACGCGGAGCACTTTGAAGCAATCAGTGAGTACCTGCCGGACGACGCGACGGCATTGTGATCACACGGCGGCGCCGTCAGGAATGACCACCACATCATCCGGGTCGATCGTCAGGTGCAGCGTGTCGCCGGGCTCGCCGAAATGTGATGGATTCAACTCCAGCACCTTGACGGTGGTTTCGTCGGGCAATGCCACGAGATGCTGCGCGATCTCACCGAGATACACGGTGTCGACGCGTCGAACGGTCATGGCGTTCTTTGTCGCAGGTGAATCGATGACCTGCAATGCTTCCGGCCGGATTGAGCATGTGACCTTGGTGCCTGCCGATGCCTTCGTCGCCGTTGATTGCAACGCGCCGGCGGCGGTGTCGATGGTCGCAATGCCGTTGTCGGCGGTCGCGACGGTGCCGGAAATGAAATTGGACTCCCCGAGGAAGTCAGCCACAAATCTGGATTCCGGCCGTTCGTACAGTGAACGCGGCGGTCCGATCTGCATCACCTTGCCTTCACGCAGCACGGCGACCTGATCGGCCATGGACAGCGCTTCCTTCTGGTCGTGCGTGACGTAGACCGTCGTGATGCCGGTGCTCTTGCAGATGCGTTTGATCTCAAGACGCATCTCGAGACGCAGTTTCGCGTCAAGGTTGCTCAGTGGCTCATCCAGAAGCAACACGCGCGGTTTGATCACGAGTGCACGAGCAAGCGCGACGCGCTGTTGCTGACCACCCGACAGTTCGTTTGGTTTGCGCGCTGCGTACGGATCCATCTGGACGGCTTCGAGCGCTTCACGTACGCGCGTCGTGCGCTCATCACCTGACACCTTGCGGACATCCAGTCCGTACGCGACGTTGTCGGCAACAGACATGTGCGGCCACAACGCATAACTCTGGAAGACCATCCCGGTCTCACGCTTGTTGGGCGGCAGTGTCGTGACATCGTCCTTGTCGAAGTGGATCGTGCCGCTGGTGGGCATGATGAAGCCGGCAATCATCCGCAGGATCGTCGTCTTTCCACAGCCGGAAGGACCGAGGAGGAAGAACAGGTCGCCATCGTTGATGGTGATGTCGACACCCGCGACAGCGGTCGTCTTGCCGTACTTCTTGACCACATTCTGGAGTTGGATCGATGTCATAGCGTGGGGAGGATAGCAGAGGAGCGGCGAGAGTCGTATTCAAGGCGACCGTGGAGTGCGTGTTGATGGCCGGACGAGAACGGTTGAGATCGCGTGTAACGTGTGATTCGCGGGTATTCTGAACGCATGGCGGACCCGTCCCGAGAACTCCTTCGAATCTGTGCGAACCGGCAGCGTCCACAGCGGACGCTCGGTGTGACGAAGCTCATCGAGCGCGTCGAGCATAACGCGCGGAAGACGGAGAAACGGCTCGGCCAGCTCACGGCATTGTGGGAATCAGTGGTCCCGCCGGAACTGGCGGTCCATACGCGTCTGGTCGGTCTGCGTGGCGGAACGCTCGACGTGATCGCGGACAGCGCGCCGGTTCGGTATGAGCTTGATCGACTGCTGCGCGGCGGCGGTGAGCACTCGTTGCGGCGGCGCTATCGGGGCTCGCTGCGTTCCGTTCGCATTCGCGTCGGACCGATCGTGCAAGGCTGATCAATCTGAGATGTTAGTCGCGCGGATCAGGTCCGGCACCTGCTGTGGTACACCGGCGCGATCCACGCAGGCAATGGTCGTGGTTGCGGTGGCAATCAGTGTGTCGCCACGCATGATGCGATAGGCATGATCAATCTTGACGTAGCCGATCTTCGCAAACGTGCATTCGACGTTGAGTGTGTCGTCATATCGCGCGGGCGTCTTGTACACGATGTTGAGGCGTACGACGACGAAGAAGACGCCGGTCTCCTCGCACTCGCGATACGACATGCCGGCGTGTTGGCGCAGCAACTCCGTGCGCGCCATTTCCAGCCAGATCGCGTAGGCGGCATGGTGCGCAACGCCCATCGGATCGCATTCGTGATAGCGGACAGTGATGGTGGTGGACATGGGGCAGAAGCGATTAGGGACTAGGGATTAGGGATGAGGAGAAGACCGTTCCGCACACCGTATACGATTTCGATCAGCCCACAGCCCACAGCCCACAGCCCACAGCCCACAGCCCACAGCCCACAGCCCACAGCCCACAGCCCATTCACTTCCCCACGCAGAAAGACGCGAAGACGCGGCCGAGGACGTCGTCCGGTGTGATGTCCCCCGCAAGTGCGGCCAGGTCATCGAGTGCCGCTCGCATGGAGAGTGCGACGATCTCCGCGTCACGGACGGAACGCTGCGATGGATCGACATGCAGTTGTGCTTCTTCACAGTGTGACAGCGCTGCGCGCAGGTGTGATTCGTGGCGCGGCAGCAGCGCGAACGCATCGGCGGCGAGGCTGACCGCGCGGTCGGCCAGTCGATCGGCGATCAACTGCCTGATCGAATCAAGCCCGAATCCCGTGTGCGCACTGACGTGAAGCGCATCGGCCGTGGCCGCCGATTCGTCGTCGCACTTCGTCCGAATGATCAGATCATTGCCAGTCGCGTCAGCATCGCTGCCGACCGGAACACACTGCATACGCAGGTCCGCATTGCGAGATGCAGCTCGAGCGGCATCCTGCATATGCGCATCGAGGGCGGTCGTCACGTCGTCGGCGCCAGCGACATCGATCAGCATGATCTCCGCCGGTCCGTGATCCGTGGTGATCGTCAGTGGCTCGGCGATGACATCACGTGTGGTTCCGGCCACATCGGAAACGACCGCGCGCTCGTGGCCAAGCAAAGCGTTGAAGAGCGTTGATTTCCCGGCGTTCGGCGGCCCCGTCAACACAACGCGCGGAATGGCATCGAGTTGCTCGCGTCCGACCGATCGCGCAAGCGTGCGCGACATCCGTTCGATCATGTCCGCGAGACGTCCGTGCAGGTCAACCGGCGTGATCGCGACAACGTCTTCTTCATCCGTGAAATCAATGCCCGCTTCCACAAGCGCGAGTGCCATGGCGAGATCATCCGCGAGCGTGTGCGCGAAATCGCCGAGTTCACCATGACGAAGCTGGCCGGCGGCACGGAGATCGGCATCGGATTGCGCACTGATCGTAGCAGCAACACCTTCTGCTTCGGTCAGTGAGATTCGGCCACGCATGAATGCACGCGCGGTGAATTCGCCGGGTTCTGCGCGACGAACATCGGGATGGTGCAGGAACTGATCGATGATGCGCTCAAGCAGATGCGGATTGCCGGGCAGTTGCAGCTCGACAGTGTGTTCGGCGGTATAGCTGCGCGGAGCGTGGGCAATCAACGCGAGCGCCGGCAGTTGATGGTTGTTGACCGTGAGCGTGATGCGATGGATGCCGGGTTGTGCATCATCGGGAAGCGATGACATCGCGCACGTCGCAGTTATAGCCTCGGTGCCGGACAAGCGAATGATGCCCCGCGCCGATCGTCCCGGCGGCGATGCGATAGCCACGATTGTTTCACCAAGGATCATCTGGCCTACAGCCAATAGCCAATAGCCAACGGCTGCCTATTTCCGCTTCTTGTACGACTTCGACGGGTTCTTCTTCTCGCGTCGTCGTTGTTCGGCGTGCTTCATCGCCTTCTCCATCGCGCGGGCACGGACGTCGCGTTTGCCGCCCTTCTTCTGCGCCGCGTCCTTCTTCGGCTTCGCCGTCAGGTCCATGTCCTTGATGTGTCGGCGAATGTACACGCTCTCCACGATGCCGATCGAGCTTGACGTGAGGATGTACAGCGTCAGGCCGGACGGGGCGGAGTAGAGCATCACCGGGAACATGATCACGAACATGAAGCGCATGATGCGCTGCTGCTGCAATTGTTCCGGCGTGATATTCGGCGACGGTGGCGGCGACATGTATCGCTGCTGGAAGAAGAACATCACACCCATCAGGATCGGCAGCACGTTGATGCCGGTGAGGTTGAACCACAGGAGTTTTCGCGGCGTGTTGAACTCGCCGAGCATGTGATCGGATGCGCTCAGGTCGGCGAGGAACGGCCACCCGCCGATCTGCTGGAAAATGCCGTAAAAACCGGGGTCCTGACGCAGGTCGAACGCGAAGTACAGCATCGCGTACAGCGCAATCCAGATCGGGGTCTGGAGCAGCATCGGCAGAATGCTCAGGCAGCCGAGCGGATTCACGCCGTGCTCGCGGAACAAGCGCATCTGCTCGACCTGCATGCGCTTCGGATCGCCGGCGAACTTCTTCTGAAGCTTGTCGAGTTCCGGCTTGAGGTTCTGCATCTGCTTCGCAAAGCGCTGCATGCTGATCTGTGACTTCTTCAGCAGCGGATGCAATATCGTGCGCACGATGAGCACCAGCGTAATGATCGACAACGCCCAGTCGTGCCAGATGTAATCGTGGAAGAACGACAGAATGACGAGCAGTAGATTCGCGAGCCACTGGAACGTGCAGATCGCGCAGAACGTCGACATGACGTAGATCTTCAGGCCGCCGAGGTTCAGCGCCTCGTACGGCTGCTCGGTGTTGAGAATGCGCCGGTCGACCGGGCCGGCGTAGATGCCGACATCGAAGACGGATTCCGCGCCGGGTTCGACCGTGCGCGTCGGGCTGTACAGGAAGACGAACAGGTTTTCCTGCGAGAAGTCCGCACGCATTTCCTCAAAAACCGGCGTGAGTGATCGTGAATCGGTCGCAGGCTCCGCGACGATGGGATGCACCGCACATGCGAAGTAGCGATTGGTCAGCGCGAACCACGAGAGGTCTGCGGGTTCATCGCGCGAGTCCTTATTCGGCCACAGGGTGACGAGCTCAAGCAGTTCTTCCTGCGTGGCCGTTCCACGTGCGCCTCGCTCGGCGGCCTTCTTGAGGCGCTTGATGACGCTCTGACGTTCGACGAGTTGATCGTCGGTCGCGTAGACGTAACTCGCAGGATAGCTCGCGGCATCGGTGCGCTGATACCCGAAACGTACACGTCGACGATCGATGTACTTCGAACGGTCGACGTCCATGTCGCTCGGACCGTACTGCTTCCACTGGATGTCGAGTGGATTGCCGGAAACGTTCTTCACGCGCTGTGCGAGCGCGAGCTCGGCCGCTTCACCGGTGTCGATGATGCGAAACTCGCGTGTGACCTCGAGGACCGAATCGCCTTCGGCGTTGACGATCGTGGTTTCGAATCGTCCCGGTGCGGTTTCGGCCCAGACGTTCCGACGTTCTCCGTTCTCACCAGTCGTGAAATTGAAGAGTTCAACTGCATCGCCATTTACAACAATTTGAAACGCTGAGAATGATGGAATCATCGACGAACCGACGAGTGTTCCGCGTGATCGTGACTCTGTCACGACGTAGCGATACTCATCCGGCGGCAGTGGCGGCGGGTTGTCCGCGCCCTCGGCAACGGCCTTGTTGTGCGCATCGGCTTCACGTGCGGCGTACCAGCGATCCCAGGTGTCACTGAGCGTCAGCCGTTCGATACCCGCACCGTCGAGCGTGAACTCGACGAGCATGAAGTCCGTCGTCGGGTCGAGCGAACCGAGCGATGATGCATCGGCGTCGCTTCGCGTGAACCCATGGTCAGGTGCGATTGCGTACAGACCATCGAGTGACCGAAGCGGGCCGGTCTCGACGGGTGTCGTCTCATCCGCGTCATCGACCACGGTTGTGACGGCGTCATCGGTGCCGGTTGCGGTTTCGGTTTCGTCGGTCGCAGCCGTGGCGTCGTTCGCGTTCTCTTCGGTCTGCGCGGCGGTCTGATTCGACTGATTCGCAGAGGGAGGCGGCTTGCGGAAGATTGCCGCCACCACCACAAGGCTGGCGAGGGTCAGCACGACGAGCGGAATGAAGATGCGGCGGGCCTGTTTGGCTTCCATCGGAGCGATTCACCGAGCAGGAGGAGGGGAGGAGCACCGGCGTCATCGGCCGTCGCCAGGCCGGTCGCCGAGTCGTGCATGATAGACGGAAGGCCCGCCATCGTGCGGCGGGCCTCCGGTGAGTCTTTGGGATGTTTGGCGGTCACATGTCAGCCAGCGACGGTGGAGGCCTCGTAGGTGGGGAAATCGGTGTACCCGGCGGCACCGTTCGGCTCGTACCACGCCGACATGTCCGCATCGGGAGCCAGCGGCCAGTTGTTGGCATACCGCTCGACGAGGTCCGGATTGCTGATGTACGGCCGGCCGATGGCGATCAGGTCGGCGTCACCGCTGGCCACGGCATCGGCCGCCGTCTCCTGCGTGTAGCCGCAATTGCCCATCAACGGACCGTTGTAGACCGCGCGGAATTCCTTGAGCGTCATCGGCTCACCCAGTTCATGGAAGCCGAACGCGAGACCATCCATCACGTGCAGGTACGCAAGGCCGACGGCATCGAGCTTGCTCGCCATCAACGTGAACTGCTCGCGGTAGTCCTCCGAACCCATGTCGTTGAACACGCCGTTCGGCGACAGACGCACCGCGACGCGGTTCGCGGGGAACACGGTGGTGACGGCGTCGAGCACTTCGAGCAGCAGTCGACACCGGTTCTCGGTGCTGCCGCCGTACTGATCGGTGCGATGGTTGGTCTTCGACTGCAGGAACTCATCAAGCAGATAGCCGTTCGCGGAATGCACTTCGATGCCGTCGAAGCCGGCGGCCTTCGCGCGTTCGGCGGCACGGCGATAGTCTTCGATCAGGCCCGGAATTTCATCGGTCTCCAGCGCGCGGGGCGTTTCGTACGCCTGCTTTCCGTCAGGCGTGTGCACGTACTCACCATTCAGCTTGATGGCGGACGGCGCAACAGGGAGATCTCCGTTGTGGAAACTGCTGTGCGAGGCTCGGCCGCAATGCCAGAGTTGGAGGAACACATGACCGCCGGCGTCGTGCACGGCGCGGGTTGTCTTCGTCCAGCCGTCCTGCATGGCATCGGTGTAGATGCCCGGCGATTCGTTCCAGCCGTTCGCCTGCTCGGAGATGACGGTGGCTTCGGTGATGACGAGCCCGGCGGACGCGCGCTGGGCGTAGTACGTCGCCATCAGGTCATTGGGAAGACGTTCGGTGCCGGCGCGAGCGCGGGTCATGGGCGCGAGCGCGATACGGTTGGAGAGGGTGATGCCGTGAAGATCAAACGGTTCGAGCAGTGCAGACATGCACGGTCCTTTCTCGCCCGCAGCGAGGGCGATCGTGTGGCTTCCGCTCCAGCGGTGCAGAGATGGTAGGCGGAAGGACCGTTGGTCGTGGGGCGTTTGTTGTTGTTCGTTTTCCGTCTGTCTTGGTCCTGTTTCGAGAGACGAACAACGATCAACGGCTTCCGGACGACGCCTTCAGATCAGATCTGGTAGGGCGGGTTCCCCGAACCCGCCGACTTCGTCGCCTGGCATCAAGATGTGTGACAGTCAATTTGTCGTCATCGTGATTCGACAAACGACCAACGGTCAACGACCAACGACAAACGATCGACGCTCAACGTCCCTCGCGGAGACGCTCGCCGAGCCAGTCGCTCAGTTCCGGGATCGCGAAGATCTTGTTCGCGACGGTCTCGATGTCGTACTCGAGTCGGAAGAACGTGACGGTGTTCTCCGCGTCATCAAGGATTGCGTAGCTCGCCCGCGGATCGAGATCGCGCGGCTGGCCGACCGAACCCGGATTGATGATCGCCTTCTCCTGGCCGTTCAACTTGTACACGCCTTCGAGATCGTCCGGCGGGTAGAAGTCAGGCTCGTCCGTGAAGACGCCCGGCACGTGCGTGTGACCGACAAGGCAATACTTGTCGACACGCTCGAAGATCTGCTGCATCTTCACCGGCGAGTTGATCGCGTCTTCGGGGAAGAGGTACTCGTTGATCGGGCGACGCGGCGAACCGTGCACGCAGAGGAAGTCGTCGAACGCCACACGAACGCGCAGCGACCCGAGGAATTCCCATCGCGTCGCGGCCTTGTCCTTGTTCGCCTCGGCTTCGATCTGGGCTCGTGTCCAGTACGCGGCCTGCTCGGCGGCGAGGTTGAAGTTCGTCGGCTCGTACAACGCGCCGAAGTCGTGATTGCCCATCAGGGCGAATTCACACTTCTCCGCGATCAGATCGACGCACTCAACGGGATTCGGGCCGTACCCGAGGATGTCGCCGAGGCAGATGCAGCGATCCACGTTCTGCTCGGCCATGTGACCGAGCACCACCTGGAGTGCTTCGACGTTGCCGTGAATGTCACTGATGATCGCCGTACGCACGAAGCGGTCCTCGCCTGAAGTAGGGCGACGATCGTAGATCGGGCGTCATCGTCCGTCAACGCATTGATGAATCCGGAAGTCTTGTGGATCAGGCGGCTTCGGACGTGCGGTCTCGCATGAGGTTCACATGCCGGGAGACGAGGTCCAGCAGGCTCTCACGCTGGATCGGCTTGGTGATGAAGTCATCACAGCCCGATTCGAGGCACTTCTCGCCGTCCTGCGACCCACCGTGTGGGGTGATCGCAATGATCGATCCCGTGATGCCCTTGTGACGCAGGTTGGTCGCCGCGTTCAGGCCGTCCAGAATCGGCATCGAGACATCCATGAGGATGACCTCGAACGGCGTCCCGTCCGCGTGGGCATCTACGCACAACCGCACCGCTTGAGCGCCATCCGTCGCGGTCGTGACATCGAAGCCCGCGCGATCCAGCAAATGCTCGATCAGCCAGCGACTGTCTGCCGAGTCTTCGGCAAGCAGGATGCGTCCCCCGCGCGGTGTCGGCGACGTCAGCGTCAACTGATGCTGTTCGTCGTCGTGGTCCCCGAGGCTGACAGGCACGGTCACGCGCACCGTGGTGCCGCGACCGATGCCGCTGTCGATGTCCAGTGTGCCGCCGATGGACTCAATGAGTCGCCGGCTCACGGTCAGGCCGATGCCGGAACGCATGCCGATCTGTGAACTCGGCATCTCAGTGGGATCGAGCAGCGCGGCGATCGTGTAGTCATCCATGCCGCATCCGGTGTCGATGACTTCGAAGCACAGCGAATCGACGTCGTTCGTGCACGCATGCGAGACCATCATGTGCACGTAACCCTGATTGGTGTACTGCACGGCGTTCATCAGGACATTGAACATGACCTGGCGAATGACCTGAGCATCGGCGTGTACGGTGGCCGGCACACCGGTGATGCTTCGGCATTCGCATTCGATGTCCGTCACCGACGCGAACAGGCGCGCGGTGTCGATCATGTCATCGACGAACGAACGCACATCAAACGCCGCATGTTCATCGGCCGAGACTTCTGATGTCTCGGTGAGTTCCGTCGCGTTGCGCAGCGAGTGCAGCATGATCTGACCATTGCGTCGCAGGACTTCGGCGGCGCCGCGAATTTCCCGTGTCGTGATGTCCGGCGAAGCGATCAAATCGGCGAACTCGAGCATCTCGACGATCGGCGTGCGAATCCGCCGATTCAGACGTGCGATGAAGTCCGCCTGGTGCTTATTGCTCCGTTGGAGTTCGAGCAGGCGAACGTGTTCCTCATCCTGCATTTCTTCGATCTGCTTGCGCCGCGATTGCAGCCATTCACTGAACGGAAAGGCGACGATGAAGATCTCGATCAGCAACATGATGCCGGTGAGCGCGACCAGGCACATCAGGCGCGCGCGATGGCGCAGTGCGCGGTTTTCGATCTCGCGGTCAAGTCCGCCGACGACACCGCGGAACTGTCGGACGAACGCGTCGTAGCCAGTCTGAATCGAATGCCAGTCAGCAGGCACTGCGGATGAATTGGGGTTGAACTGAAGAACTGCCGTGGTCTTTTCGAGCAGTGTTTCGAATTCATCCTGCGTGCTCAGGAAGAGGTCGGCGACGTCGGGCGAATGGACAGGCGGCAGGCCCGTTCGAACATCGCCGGTCTGCAGCGCAATGTGACCGTGCACGAACTCATCGAGATGTCGGCGCAGTTGCCAGCGCAGCTTGCCGGTGGCATCGCCATCGGGTTCCTCGGTGATGGCCCGCATGATGATGCACATCTCATTGCAGCGTTCGACCTGCTCATGGGCATGACGAAGCGAGATGCGATCCTTGTCCTCGAGGCGGCCCTGCCTGAACGCGGTGATGCCCGTCGCAACGATCAGTGCAAGCACGAGTCCCAGGCCGACCATAGCGGCATGGCGGACGCGCGCGACCTTGCGGAGCGCATCGGCAGTCGTGGATGTGCGATCTACGGGCACACGGTGATCCTCTGGTGATGGCAACCTGCGATAAACGAAGCAGTTCGCTCAATCCGACGGTGAATCCCGGGTGTCCCCGAAGACGGCGGATGACAACAGCATCGACGCACGATCACGGGGCCTTGAGCCTCGTTCCCTCACGGTGCGTCGGGATCGTTACAATGCTCGGTTCTCGGACGATTCCAAGCAGAAGGATGACACTGGTGGCGGACACGAAGCACTATGACCTCATCGTGATCGGATCTGGGCCTGGCGGCTACGTCGGGGCGATCCGGGCCGGACAACTCGGCCTTAAGACGGCATGCATCGAACGCGATCGATTGGGCGGCGTCTGCCTCAACTGGGGCTGTATCCCGACCAAGGCGCTGCTGCACAACGCCGAGCTGTACCGCGAAGCCGTCACGCACGGCAAGGAGTGGGGTTTCAAGTTCGACGGTGCGGAAGTCGACTGGAAGCAGGTCATTGGCCGCTCGCGCGGCATCACGCCGACGCTCAACAACGGTGTCGGCTTCCTGCTCAAGAAGAACAAGGTCGACCACTACGAAGGCCACGCGAAGATCCTCTCCGGCAAGTCCGCGCATGGACCGTGCAAGATCGAAGTCCGCAAAGCCACCGGCGACTACTACCACGGCAGCGGTGACGGCGTCGTCGAAACGCTCACCGCCGACCGCATCATGATCGCTACCGGCGCTGCGCCGCGCGAACTGCCGTTTGCGCCGTTCGACGGCAAGACGATCATCAGCTCCTACGACGCGATGAACCTGCCGAAGCAGCCCAAGTCCATGGTCATCGTCGGTTCCGGTGCCATCGGCATGGAGTTCGCGTATTTCTACAACGCGTTCGGCACCGAGGTGACGGTCATCGAGATGGTTGATCGCATTCTTCCGGTGGAAGATGACGACATCTCCAAGGTTGCGCTGCGTTCGTTCACGAAGCAGGGCATCAAGTTCCATACCGGCCACACGGTCAAGGCCGTCGATAAGAACAAGAATGGTGCGAAGGTCACCATCGTCGACGTCAATGATGACTCGAAGCAGAAGACGCTCGATGCCGACGTCGTCCTTGTCGCGGTCGGCGTCGTCGGACGCTACGACGGTCTGTTCGATGATTCACTCGGCATTGCCGTCGACCGTGGCAGCATCAAGACGGACTATCAGGACGTCGAAGAGCCGACGTATGCAACCAACGTGCCGGGCATCTATGCGATCGGCGACATCATCGGTCCGCCGTGGCTCGCGCATGTGAGTTCTGAAGAAGCGGTGACGTGCGTGGAACGCATCGCGGGCCATCACACGCTCGGCGTTGACTACAAGTCGATCCCCGGCTGCACGTACTGCAATCCACAGGTGGCATCGATCGGTCTCACCGAGCGTGCGGCCAAGGAACAGGGCATCGACTACACCACGGGCACGTACCAGCTCAAGGCGCACGGCAAGGCGATTGCGGTTGGTGCGACGGAAGGCATTGTGAAGGTGATCGTGTCCAAGCCGTACGGCGAAATCCTCGGCGCACACATCATCGGCGAAGATGCATCAGAGCTCATCCACGAGTTCTGTCTCGCGATTCGTCTGGAAGCGACTGCGGAAGACATCATCTCGACGATGCACGCGCACCCAACGATGGCAGAGTCCATCCATGAAGCCGCGCTCGCGACCGAAGGTCGAGCGGTGCATAATTAGGGATTAGGGATTAGGGATTAGGGATTCGGAGTTAAGGATTTGGGTTGCGGAGTGCCTTGAGCAACCCCGAAAGCATGCGGCCGATTTCATTGGCGAGCGACTTTGCTGAATCCATGCCGGTTCCTAATCCAACCCGTTGGGCGAGTTCGATCTGCGTCATCAGTTCGAACAATGATGCTCGCGCGATCACAAGAAACCTGATGTACTCGGCCCGTGACTCGCGGCCCCAGCCTTCGGCAATGTTCGAAGGCACGCTGACGGCTGACCGACGCATCTGAGACTGCAACCCAAAACGCTCGCTCGGCGGGAATGACCCGGTCGATTCATACACGGCCTCAGCAAGGTCAAGTCCTCGCTGCCAGACTCGAAGATCACGAAATGACTTGATCTCACACATGAGAATGCTCCTGTGTGATGCGCGGCCGGCTTGCAGACACCATGCAATCTGCGCCGACCAGTATCAAGTCTCAGTTGCCAAGTCTGACTCTTCCCCGAATCCCTAATCCCTAATCCCGACTGCCGTGCGCAGCACCTCCGCCACGCTCCACGCTTGCGCGGGGCAGCCGTTCGGTCGATGTGGCGCATCGCCGTCATAGACCTCGGCGAGTTGATGTGCGCAGCCGCTATCCAGTTCGTCCAGCAAATCACTGAGCGCATCGCGAAGGCGCTGTGTGCGCCGTAATGGATCAGCTTCCACGCGTGCAACCGCGTCACAATATGGACCGATCAGCCACGGCCAGACCGTGCCGTTGTGATACGCCGCATCGCGGCGATGCAGATCACCTTCGTACCGACCGACATACATCGCATCACGAGGATCGAGCGTGCGCAGGCCGTACGGCGTCAGCAGATGTTCGGTCACCGCATCGACGACGCCACGCTGTTGCGCATCGGTCAATGGTGAGAACGGCAGGCTCACAGCGAAGATCTGGTTTGGGCGCAGGTGATTATCCGGCTGCCATCCACCGTTTGCGTCCGGCAGCAGCACGTCATGACAACATGTTTCTTCCGCCCACCAGAAGTTCATCTGCATCGCGATCGCAGTCTGCCCCGCACGTTCACGGTATCCATCCGCATCGACCGGCGTCCGCGTCAACTCGGCCATGACGCACAGCGCGTTGTAGTACAGCGCGTTGATCTCGATCGCCTTCCCGTGTCGTGGCGTGAACACGACGCCATCTCGTTTGGCGTCCATCCAGGTGAGTTGCGTCGTCGGGTTGCCGGCGGTGATCAGCCCATCGCCATCGCGACGAATGCCGTAGTTTGTGCCGCGTTCATACGCGCGAAGAATGTCTGCGCAGTGTGTGAGCAGATCCGAAATGTCGTCATCAGGTCGAGCTGTGGCATAGGTATACACCGCATGGACGTACCACAGGCTGGCATCCACGGTGTTGTAGTGCGGCGCGTTGCCGTAATCATCGAAGCGATTCGGAATCAGACCGTTCCGTCGATGTCGACCGAACAGTTCGAGCATTGAACGCGCTTCGTCCAGCCGGTTCGTTGTGATGAGCAGACCGGGCAGGCTGATCATGGCATCGCGGCCCCAATCCGCAAACCAGGGGAAACCAGCGAGTATCGTCGTCGCCCAGGTACCTTGATCTTCGCGCAATGCGATGAACTGATCTGCCGTCTGAACAAGTCGGTCCACTGGCGTTGTCGCGCTGATTGGTGTTTCGTCCGGCGGTGCTTCCTGCGGCGCATTGATCGTGGGTGATTCAAGTTCGACGTCGATGGAAAAGTCGACGGTGGTATCTGCGTTGATCGACACGGCAAGCACGCCGGGCGACCAGATGTTCTCGATGTAATCCTGTCCGCGCTCATGGTCCTCGCGATAACCAAAGTTGCTCCACCATTCGGGCTCAACGCGCCACTGATGGTTCGCTCGATCCTGTGGAACGTGTGCGCGCATGCCGACGGATTCAAAGCCGGATTTGATGCGCATCAGGTCCGTGTCCGGCACGGTCGCGAGGTGTGCGCTTTGTGTCGTCGTGCTGAGTTCGTGATAGTCGCGCAATGGAACGAGCGGCCGAACACGAAGCAGAACCGCGTGGTCGGTCGTTGACACGGTGTAGTCAACGGTGATGGCATTTCGTCGTCGGCGCATCGTGATGCGCCGTGTGATGTCAATATCACCGATGCGCCAATGCCACGACATGCGATTGTGCTCGGGTTCCAGCGTCCAGCCGACAAGTCGGCGCCAGCCGTCTGGATGCAGTTCGAAGGTGTCGCCGAATGACTGCGTGGCGAGGTCGATTGTCTCATCGCCGATGACGACCTGCTCGACGAGCGAGTGCAGGACGACGAGTCGGCTCACTGGCGGATGCGTGGTGGCGACAAGCAAGCCGTGATAGCGTCGGCTGTTGGCGCCGAGCAGCGTGCCCATCGCATAGCCGCCCAGGCCGTTCGTCAGCATCCACTCGCGCGTTCGCGCGAGGTCGCGCTGCGCGTCGGTGAGCGCATTCAGGCGGGTTCGCGTGGGCAGGCGCATCATGTCAGCCGAGGTGATCGAACGGACGTCCGTCATTGCGGCGCGTCCGTTCGATCGCACGAGCTTAGCGGCTCGCGTTTCGGAACAGATTCTGCAGACTGCCCGCCTGGCGGAGCGTGATCTGCTTCTTCTGTGCGTTCTCGATTTCGTACAGGAACAGCATCTCGCCGCGCTCATCGATCACGTACAGCAGTTCAGCCGGCGGCGAGGTGCCGACGCGAGTCTGTGTCGTAAGCATCGTGAAATCTGCGTTGGAGTTCGCGGATTCCGCGTACGCAGCGTTGCCGGAAATCCGGCCGGCCTGCGTGATGATCAGAGCGGTGATTACGAATGCCGACGCCCAGAGGACGGCGGCGGACGCATTGAAATTCTTCTGCGTGGCCATCAGTGTCTCTCCTTGGTTCAGCGTCGATTGGCACCAGTTCGACCGGCGTCAGCCGCGATGTTGCGGTAACCGATGCCGGCGATGTCTTTGGAATTCGGGTCGTACGTGATGGCGATCAGTTCCTGACTGGCACCATCGATGATCCAGACGGCAGGTGTCTCTGCGCCGTTGACGCCGCCGGAGACCATGTTGTACTGGCCACGCGGGCGCTGCTGCGCCTGCACGTGACTGCCGAAAGTGATCGTGCCGAGCACCATGAGCAGTGCTGCGTTCAGGAGAAGGAGGCCGCGCAGGCGTCCGGTCTCAGTTCGGGTCGTCGGTCCGGGCATAGATTGCTTCCTCGTAGTGGCGTGTGTCCCTGGTCGTGACCCCGGCGGGATCTCGCACCGTCAAGACACACGCGGCGATGGCGTTAGTCCTGGTGACTGCGCTTGGACGGCAGCAGGCTGATGAAAATCACGACGCCGACCAGAATCGCCATGACGGCGAAACCAACCCAGGCCGGCGGATTCTTGCGAATGTTGGGATTCGGCGGGCCCGCGATCGCCACTGCCGTGCTGAACAGATTCGTCAGGGTCACCATGAGGAGCCACAGACGGGTCTTCCCCAACTCGATATGTCGTCGACAACGCATCATCGCAGGATAGGTCCGCGATCAGAGGGTCGCAAGCATTGCCTGTCAGACCGGCGGCTCCAGATGCAATGGTCGGCTGATCGACGCAAAGGACGCGGTTGGGACATCCACGGTGAGCCATCGATCACTTCGCCGCCGCATGCATGGCATGTAATGTCGCAGTGTGGCCTCGCGCAGGGCATACCAGACGTCACCATGGCTGATCGTGCACTCGAAGAGCGCATCGGGCGGTTGCGCGTCCAGGGCATAGATAAAGACGAAGGCAGCTTCGAAGCCGTCCCCCAGCATCGCCTCCCATGTGGTCAGGCTTTCGACGTCGTCGCGCGTGACCCAGTTCTCAAAACGCCGGCCGCCACGGTAGCGTCGACCCTTCACATCGACGATCAGCCGACGGTCGCGCGCGTACACAAGGAAGTCGAACGACTTGAGGGCATCGAGCGCAGCGCTCTCGGGCAGCAACGTCTTGCGTGCTTCATCAATGGCGACATACGGGAGACGATTTGCGCGAAGGTAGTGTTCGAACGCGCGTTCGTAGTGGACGTGTCGTTTCGTCATCAGAGTGATCTCCTGATGACGTGGCCACTGACATAGTAGTGCGGGCATTCAGCCCGCCGTTGTCCGTTGGTCGTTTTTCGTTTGTCGAGTGCTTGTAGGCCGGGTTCTGTTGAACCCGGCACTCTTCAGAGCGCCCGGCATCGCCCGCGCTGGCGCGTGGGCTTCGCGCGCGGAACGTCTGCCGTCTGCCAATTGCCTTCTGCCGTTGCATCCGCACCTTCGCGGACTCAGGTGCGGCGTGATCTTGCGAGCCGGAATTCTCGTAGGGCGGGGGCTGTGCCCCCCCCGACGAACGGTACTCGAATGTCTTGTGTGATCCGACACTTCGCCATGCTCAGTGTCGGCGTGATCTTGCGAGCCGGTAGCGCGAGCGCCCGGCATGGCCCGCGCTGGCGCGTGGACCATGCGTGTTCGATGCGGATCGCACTGACCGTGCGACGGCGGGGGCACAGCCCCCTCCCTACGATCGCCAACAGCCAACAGCCAACAGCCAACAGCCAACAGCTATCAGCCCACAGCTCTCTACCCTTTCTCCCGCAGCGTGGCTGATGTCTTCAGGCCGAGCGTGCGGTAGATCTCGCGGGTCGAGTCCGACTGGTTCAACGTGTAGAAATGGATGCCGGTCACACCGTGATCGATCAGGTCAAGACACTGTTCGGTCGCGTGGTGAATGCCGACACGGCGCACCGCATCAGGATCATCCTGCACACGGTAGATCGCCTTCAGCAGCTTCGCGGGGAAGTTCGTGCCTGCCGCGAGATCCGCCATGCGTTTCATGCCGGCGATTGACGTGATCGGCATGATGCCCGCGATCAACGGAACGTCGATGCCGTTCAGCACACATCGTTCGTGCCAATCGAAGAAGCGCGAGTTGTCGAAGAACAACTGCGTACACACATAGTCAGCACCCGCGTCGACTTTCGCCTTGAGATGGTTCATGTGCGTGAGCTGGTTGGGCGTCGCGGGATGACCTTCGGGGAAGCCGGCCACACCGATGCCGAACCCGCGTGAATCAGCGTGATGGCCTGACGCGTTGAACTTGCGGATGAACTTGACGAGATCAACCGCGTGCGGAAATGCCTGCGGACCGATCTGATCCGCCGGGATGTCCTTCGGCGGGTCGCCGCCCAGCGCAAGGATATTGCTGACCCCGGCGTCGGCATACCGCTGCAGGATCGCTTCGATGTCCGCCTCGGAGTGCATGACGCAGGTCAGATGCGGAATCGGGTCGAGCTGGCTCTGCTCGTGGAGCTTCATCACGAGCCGATGGGTGTTTTCGCGAGTGCTGCCACCGGCGCCGTACGTCACGGAGACGAACGACGGCTCGAGCGCTTCGAAATCCGCGATTCGATCGAAGAGTCGGTCCCAGGACTCATTCGTTCGCGGCGGGAAGAACTCGAAGCTGCACGTGGGTCGATGGTCGGCAAAGATATCCGCGATGTGCATAGCGTCATCCTATGCCGATGGGGGCGGATCGGGGCCGACCGCGGCGTGGGGCGGCGAAGCGCGTCAAGTTGCTACACTCTCGGCTCCTCAGGGAGAAGGCGATATGCCCTCACGTTCGAAGATCCCCCGGCCGACCGTCAAGCGGCTGAGCCTTTACCTGCGAGAGCTGGAACGGCTGTCGGATCATCGTCAGGAAACGATTTCGTCGAAGATGCTCGGCAGCGCGCTCGGCCTCACCGATGCGCAGGTTCGCAAGGATCTTGCATGCTTCGGCCAGTTCGGGCATCCCGGCATCGGGTACCGCGTCGCCGAGCTGATCGAGCCGACGGTATTGCCCGTATTTATGGCTTAAAGAATGCTATGGCTGGTGAAATGCTGAAGTTCGAAAACGGCGTTGCTGGTCAGGTTTTCAACTTGGAAGAAGACAGCATCGGGGCAATCATTCTTGGTGAT
>JBCCFX010000044.1:0-21420 GCA_039029515.1 Planctomycetota bacterium | reverse complement strand
TTGCGTTGCTCGCGTTCTTTGTTGCGTCCGCGGCATTTCGTGCATTCCGTGCAAAGAACGTTGAAGCGATCCTGCTGCTCGGCACCGCGTTCATCATTCTGCTCGGCCGAACGTTTGCCGGCGTGTTCATCACCTCGTTCATTCCCGAAGACGCCGTGTTCCTCAGCCTGCTTCGGATTGAGAACATGACGGTGGAGATCATGACCAACATCGTGACCGCCGGGAACCGTGCGATCAAGATCGGCATCGCGCTGGGCACGGCGTCGGTTGCGATCAAGATTCTGCTCGGGATCGATCGCTCTTATCTCGGATCGGGGGACTGACGCGATGTATACCCTGCTGAAGAATCTCGACCGACGATGGGTCTTCCTGGCCATGGGATTGTCGATCGCCATTCCCATCCTGATGGAAGCGAGCTTCCCCGAGAAGCCAACCGGTCTGTCACAGAACGTGTTCGACGTCATCGAAGGAATCGAAGACGGTTCGACCGTCCTGATGGCGTGGGACTATGACCCCGCAAGTGAAGGCGAACTCGGACCGATGGCGACCGCGATGTGTCGTCACGCGTGCGAGAAGAACTTCAAGATGATCTTTATGTCGCTGTTCTCGCCCGCAGCGCCGCAGATGGTGGAGAACACCTTCGACCGCGTCATCGAGTCGGACTTCCCCGACCTCGTGTACGGCGTTGACTATTGCAACCTCGGCTACAAAGCCGGCGAAGAGGCGGTCATCAAGGTGGTCGCGACGGATATTCGTTCGCTGTTCCGCACTGATCAATACGGCACATCGCTCGATGATCTGCAGATCATGCAGAACATCAAGAGCGTGCAGGACTGCGCGATCATCATCAACGTGTCTGCGGGGTATCCGGGCACGCAGGAGTGGGTGCAGATCGTGGCGACGCCGTACGACATGACCATGGTGTCAGGCTGCACCGGCGTGCAGGCGCCGTTGTTCTATCCGTACATTCATCCGGATCAGATGCCGGGCATGCTCGCGGCGATCAAAGGCGCGGCCGAGTACGAAGCACTGGTGATGGAACAATACGGCAACACGCGGCCGGTGTATGACGACAACGGCGATCCGATCGTCGTCGGCCAGCGCTCGGTCAAGGATGAAGATGGCAACGAAGTCCTCGCCGCCGACGGCACGGTCGTGATGGAAGACGTCTATCAGATCCCCGGGAAATACCTCGAGGGCAAGCGACGTATGGGGCCGCAGCTCATCGCGCACATCGTCATCATCCTGCTCATTGTGCTGGGCAACTGGGTCTTCTTCCAGGATCGTGCCCGGGAGGGACGACGATGAAACGTGAAACCCTGATCTGGACGATCGTCGTGGTGCTCTCCGGCATCTTCCTGTTGTGGCGCGGCACACTCGGTGGCGGCATGGGCCGTCAATACGTCAAGGATGTCCCGCAGAAGTTCGCCGTCATCGCGGATACGGATGAGGACGGCAACCCGATCGAAACGTACGTCAATCTTCGTACCGAAGATGCGCTCGATTACGACGTGTCCAACCCGATCGAGATTCTGGAGTGGACGGTCAGCGAACAGGCTGAGTACGTCGACTACTACAAGGCCGAACAGGAAGCCGCTGAGAACGGCATCGCGCAGACTGAATATCGACTCAGCATCTCGCGCACGATCGGCATCTGGGTTGCGGCGTTCTTCACGTTGGCAATCCTGTCGTTTCTCTACAAGGACAATCCCTTCTACAAGCTCGCCGAGGCCATTGTGGTCGGCGTGTCGGCGGCGTACTGGATGGTGGTCGCGTTCTGGGATCAGCTCATTCAGAATCTGGTTGCGAGCCTGTTTCCTGATGCGGTCCGCGCGACGGTGTTGCCGGGCCTTGATGCCGGGGCGAGCGTTGACTTCATGTTCATCGTGCCGCTGATGCTGGGCGTGATGTTGCTCTGGCGGTTGTCGCCGGTGGGCGGCTGGGTGTCGCGCTGGCCGATGGCGTTCATGATCGGCGTGTTCATGGGGATTCGCCTGACGGCGTTCATCCACGCGGACTTCCTCAGTCAGATCCGCAATACGATCGAGCCGCTGGTGGTCATGACGACCGATGCGCAGGGCGGGCAGAGTCTGGACATCCTCCAGTGCATCCGCAACCTGATTGTGGTGCTCGGCGTCCTCGCCTGCATTGTGTACTTCTTCTTCTCGATCGAGCACAAGGGCGTGGTCGGGAAGACCGCTCGCGTGGGGATCTGGTTCCTGATGGTGACCTTCGGGGCCGCCTTCGGGTACACGGTCATGGGTCGCATTGCGCTGCTGTCGATTCGCTTCGAGTTCCTCTTTGATGACTGGCTGTGGTTGATCGACCCCACGGAGAGCCGGCCTGAGGCGATCGGAGGCCTGATCTTCGGGTTGTTCTGAGTCCAGCCCGACCGTTCCGTTCGTTGACATAGACGGTCGTCGTCTTTAGAGTGTTCGATCCTCTCCTTCAGGCCGTGCGGTCTGAGGAGCCGGATGCGTGCAGGGAATGCTGCTCGCGTCCGTTCAGTGTGCTAGATCCCGTCGTCAGGGCCGAGAAGCTGCGTCAGTTCGTCTGACGAGTCACACCGGTGACCGGCGACCGTCCGAAGGACCGAATGTCATGGCCGTTCCAGCCTTTCGTACATCACCGGCTCGGAAGCGTAAGCGGCGCTCGCATCATGCGTTGCGCGCGACGCAGTCCGTGATCTGCCCAAATTGCGGCGCCAGCAAGCGCTCACATGTCGCGTGTCACTCATGCGGTTACGTGCGACCGGGATTACAGGTCCGGGCCACGGGAGAGGTGTGATCCATGCGGATCGGCCTCGATGTGATGGGGGGCGATCATGCTCCTCATGCCATCCTTGAAGGCGCACTCGCCGTCGCCCCTCAACTCGACGACGACGACTGTCTGGTTCTGGTCGGCGACCAGGATGCCATTCTTGATGCGCTCGACGGTTGGGATGGTCCGAGAGATCGAATCGAAGTCGTGCATACGACGGAAGTGATCGGCATGGCGGAGACGCCGGTCGAAGCGGTCCGCGGCAAGCCCGACTCGTCGATCGTCAAGCTGTCCCAGATGGCGGGACGGAAAGCTTCTGACCCACTCGATGCGATCATCTCCGCTGGTAATACCGGCGCGAAGGTGACCGGTGCCCAGATGTACATGCGACGTCTCCGTCACGTGCATCGTCCGGGCATCGCGGTGACACTGCCGACCTTTAACGGTCCGATCGTGCTCATCGATGCGGGTGCCAACATCGAACCCAAGCCTCATCACCTCGCACAGTATGGCGTGATGGGTGATATCTATTCGCGTCTGATTCTCGGCCGAGAGAATCCGCGTGTCGGCCTGATGAACGTCGGCGGTGAAGAGCAGAAGGGCACTGCGGACATGAAGCTCGCCCGCGACATGCTGCGCGACATGCCCGACTTGAACTTTGTCGGCTATGTCGAAGGTCGTGGCGTGTTTGACGGCGAAGCGGATGTCGTGGTGACCGACGGTGTCGTCGGCAACGTCATGCTCAAACTTGCCGAAGGCCTGTCGTCAGGCATCTTCCGCGCCATTGCGCGTGAAGTTCACACGATTGATCCCGAGCTTGCAGTACGGTTCAAACCCGTCGTGGAAAGCATCTATCGCAAGCATGATTACCACGAGTATGGCGGCGCGCCGCTCCTTGGTGTGAATGGCAACTGCCTGATCTGTCACGGCTCAAGCGAATCTCGAACGATTGAGAACGCGGTCCTCAATGCGCGTCGACTCGTGGCGAGCGGCGTGAACGCAGCCATTTCGGATCGCCTCGCCATTATGGAATGCGACGCCGTATGACATCTTCACCATCGATCGGCGTGCGCATGGCGGGTGTCGGCTCAGCCGTGCCCGATCGCATTCTGGCCAATGCTGATTTCGAAAAGATGATGGATACGTCTGACGAGTGGATTCGTCAGCGCACGGGTATTCGTGAGCGTCGCGTGGTGGCGCAAGACAAGGGCGAAGGCACGATCAGCCTATCCGTCGAAGCGCTGAGCAAAGCGCTTGACGATGCAGGCATGGTCGCGAAGGACCTTGATCTCATCATCCTTGCCTCGGTCACGACCACGATGACGTGTCCGTCCGGCGCCTGCATCGTGTCACAGCAACTTGGAGCTGAGCCTGCTGCGGCGTTCGACCTGGTCGCCGCGTGTTCCGGCTTCGTGTATGCCTCCAACGTCGCGGACTCCCTGATTCGGTCCGGTCGCCACAAGGCGGTTGGCGTCATCGGGTGTGACACGATGAGCACGGTGATGGACTACGACGATCGATCCGTGTCCATTCTCTTCGGCGATGCGGCGGGTGCGATGGTCCTCACTGCGGATGAAGATCCGAATCGAGGTTGCATCTACCAGCGACTGCATGCAGACGGAAATGGCTGGCATTCGCTGTACATGCCCCGCAAGGAAGTCGATGTCGTTGACGGTGCGGCTGGCGCGAATATCAAGCTCGGCAACCTCCGAATGAACGGGCGTGAGATCTACAAGTTCGCGGTGAGTAAGTTCACCGAGCTGCTCAAGGAATCGCTCGCGCAATGCGACTTGAGCGTCGAAGACATTCGACAGTACATCTGCCATCAGTCCAATGCGCGCATCATCGAATCCGCGGTCAGCAAACTCAACCTGCCTGAAGATCGTGTGTACGTGAACATCGATCGCTTCGGCAACAGTTCCGCCGGCTCCGTTGGACTTTGTCTGGACCAGCTCTGGCAGGCCGACAAGATTGACGCCGGCGACCTCATCATGCTGATTGCCTTCGGTGGCGGCATGACGTGGGCGAGTGGCATCTGGCGCGTGTGACCATTCGGTGTGCACCGTTCCTCGGCATGAAAGGGCGTTCTCGTGAGCGATTCATCGTGGGTTGTCGTCTGTCCCGGACAAGGCGCGCAGGCGATCGGCATGGGGCGTGCATGGCGGGAATCGCATCCCGCAGCGCGCGCTGTTTTTGATGAAGCAGATGAAGTGCTCGGCGATCGCCTCGGCGCACCGCTGAGCGCCATCTGTGCGGATGGTCCTGCGGATCGCCTGAACCAGACCGATGTCGCGCAGCCGGCGTTATACACCTGCGGCGTCGCGTGCTTCCGCGCCTTGGCAGCGGAACATGGTGAACTCTCCATTGCCGCCGCGGCAGGGTTGTCGCTTGGCGAATATACGGCGCTGCATCTCGCGGGTGCATTTTCGTTTGCCGATGGCCTGGAGATCGTGACCGAACGCGGGCGATTGATGCAGGAGGCAGCGGTCGCATCTGCCGGCGGTATGGTCGCGCTGATCGGGGCGGATGAAGATCAAGCCGACGAGGTCTGTGAAAAGGCGCGGGACGCCGACGTGCTCGTGCCCGCCAACTACAACGCACCGGGCCAGATCGTGCTGTCCGGGCACGCGACGGCATGCGAGCGTGCGGCGGCGATCGCGTCTGATGCCGGACTTCGCGCCACCGTGCTCACCGTCGCGGGGGCGTTCCATTCACCGCTGATGCAGCCGGCTGCGGATCAGCTTGCTGATGAGCTCGCCGAACGGTCATTTTCGCCCCTTACGGTGCCTGTCTGGTCGAATGTGACGGGCGAGAGGCATGATCCGGCGGAGATGGAACTTCTGAAGCAGAAGCTCGTCGAACAGATCGTGGCCCCGGTTCGATGGGCACAATCCTGCTCAGCCATGGCTGAGTCGCTCGGCGAGGGTACAATTGCATGGCACGAGATGGCACCAGGTGCGGTGCTCCGCGGCCTGATGCGTCGAATCGATCGATCTACGAAGGTGACCAGTCATGACACACCGTAAGCACACTTTGTCCGCCGTCGCCATGCTTGGCCTCGCCGGTTCACTGGCCATCGTCGGCTGCAAGGGTGAAGAGCCCGAACCAGTCGCGCAGACCAAGACGGTCAAGAAGGCTCCACCGCCGCCGGCACCGAAGCTGGCCACGGTTGAAGAGTTGAAGGCGAAGCACGGTATTGATGACCGTGTGATGATGGAAGAGGATGAAGCGCCATCGACGGAAGAAGAGCGCGTTGCCGTGCTCAAGTTCTTCCATGCGTTTGCGGTTGGTGATTCGGATGCGCTCCAATCCATGATGACGGTCGCAGACCGGTACGCATTGGAAGAAATGGTTGAGAACGGTCAATGGGCCGAGTCCACAGGTGATGCGGTGTATGCCATCGAAGTGCGAACGGGTTCCGCTCGTGCCGGTGATTGTGCGCTCGCACTCATTGAAGTGATGGACAACGACGACCAGCCGCAGATGTGGTACTACGAAGAGAACGCTGGTCGATTCCGATTCGAAGCGGTATCGACGCCGCCTGACATTCTGGATCGCCTGTCCGGCGCCGACTGGATTCAGGCCTGGCACGATGTGATCGCCGAAGAACTCGCGCTGGCCGATGAGCCGGACGATGTGTACGAAATCCCGCAGGTCAACCTTGATGATGGTGACAGCGGCAGCAGTGGTGCGCCGTCGGGCGGGCCGGCTGCGGCTCCGGGTCGGAACATGCCGACCGGACCGTCGCGTGGTGCACCGGGCCGTGGGACGAATCCTGCGGCTCCAGGCGGCCGTTGATCGTCTGCTCTGGCCATCTGGCCGGAACGAAGTACAATTTCCAGCCCGCCATCTGGCGGGCTGATTTTTTTGGACGACGCCGGCGTATCGGATTGGGTGCGCGGGCCCGGCACAAAGGAGCGAGTCATCGACAAGCGAGTGGCCATCGTGACCGGCGCGAGCCGCGGAATCGGGCGATGTATCGCCGAGCAGCTTGCCGACGACGGTCGCCATGTCGTGCTGGTGAGTCGTTCAGAGGGTCCGCTGCAAGAGGTCAAGGCAGCGATCGAGAGCAACGGCGGAAGCGCGGACGTTCATCCTGCGGACATCGGTGACAGCGCCGCCTGGACCGCCGCGATTGAAGGCGTCATCGAGACGCACGGTCGGCTCGACATCCTCGTCAACAATGCCGGCATCACCCGCGACGGTCTGTTCCTTCGCATGTCTGATGAGGACTTTGACGAGGTGATCAGTGTGAACCTCCGGTCGGCGTTCATCGGCTGTCGCGTGGCGGCACGTCAGATGATGCGCGGACGCTGGGGCCGAATCGTCAACATCAGTTCGGTGACCGGGTGCGTCGGCAATGCCGGACAGGCGAACTATGCGGCGGCCAAATCAGGCCTGCACGGTCTGACCAAGACGATCGCCAAGGAGATCGGTGCGAAGAACGTGACCGCCAACGTGATCGCCCCCGGCTTCGTGGAGACCGAGATGCTCGAATCACTGCCGTCGAGCGTGCTGGACGATGCCAAGAGCAAGGTGCCGCTTCGACGATTCGCGCGGCCGGATGAGATCGCGGCGGTCGCCCGATTCCTCTGCTCGGACGCGTGCAGCTACCTCACCGGACAGGTGGTGGTGGTCGACGGGGGCATGATCGGCTGACCGCGGCTGTCGATCGGATCGGCACGGCGGGCCGGGGCACGGGGGTGCGTCGATTGCATCGGCGTTCAGGATAGCTATAGTGATTCGACGTTCGGCGGCCTGTGGCAGGCCGTCCTTTCAGGAGATACGACCGTGACGGAAGCCGAGATCGAAGCCAAGGTGATTGACATCGTGGCGGAGCAAATGGGCGTGGACAAGGGTGAGATCACGCGGGAAACGAGCTTCCAGAATGATCTCAATGCAGACAGCCTCGATACCGTCGAGCTGGTGATGGAATTCGAAGACGAATTCGAGACCTCCATTCCCGATGAGGAAGCGGAGAAGATCCAGACGGTTGGCCAGGCGATCGAGCATATTTCCAAGTCCATGGCGAGCTGAGCGTGTTGGACACCGCGCGTGATGTGATGCGGTCGGCGGCACGCCGGATCGCAGTCCGTGCGGCACGCTTTCGTTCCGCGAACCCGTTGGGCAGATGATGAGCAACCGAAAACGAGTTGTAATCACCGGTATGGGCGCGGTGACCAATGTAGGCGTTGATGTCGCCTCAATGTGGTCATCGATCCTTGCTGGTCGTTCCGGCATCTCAAGCATTACCCAATTCGGACAGGGCGAAGACTGGGCGGTCACCATCGCCGGCGAAGTGAGCGACTGGGATCCCGAAGCCCTGCTTGGCCGTCGCGAAGCTCGTCGTCTTGACCGATTCGCGTTGCTCGGCCTGCAAGCCGCCGATGAAGCGGCACGAGACAGCGGCATCGATTTCACCGCCGGCGATCCCTATCGCCGTGGCGTGGTGGTTGGTTCAGGCGTTGGTGGTATTCGAACCATCGAGATCGCCCTCGAGAAACTCGTGCAGACCGGCCCCGCCAAGATCAGCCCGTTCACCGTGCCCAAACTCATGGTGAACGCAGCCGCAGGCATGATCTCGATTCGATTCGACCTGCGTGGCGCCAACAGTTCCATGGCCACCGCGTGCGCTACCGGCGGCCACGCGATCGGCAACGCATTCCATCTGATCCAGCGCGGCGACGCCGATGTGATTATGGCCGGTGGCTGCGAAGCCGCCGTGACCGCGTTGTGCATCTCATCGTTTGCCTCGATGAAAGCACTGTCGACGCGTAATCACGATCCGGAGCGCGCTTCGCGCCCGTTCGACCGGGATCGCGATGGATTCGTGCTCTCTGAAGGCGCTGCCATTCTCGTCCTTGAAGAACTTGAGCACGCCCGAGCACGCGGCGCGACCATCCACGGCGAAGTCCTCGGCTTCGGAACGTCAGGCGATGCCCAGCACATCGCCGCGCCCGATCCGGCAGGACTCGGTGCGCAGCACTCCATGCGATCGGCGATTGCCGATGCAGGCATCAATCTTGAAGACGTCGACTACATCAACGCCCATGGCACATCGACACCACTCGGTGATGCGGCGGAAGTTGCCGCGGTGAAGGCGCTGTTCGGCGATCACGCGCACAAGCTCTCGATGAGTTCCACCAAGTCGATGACCGGGCACACGCTCGGTGCGGCAGGCGGAATCGAATCGGTGATCTCCGCGCTCGCAGTCAAGGAAGACATTGTGCCCGCCACGATCAACCTCGACAATCCGGATGACGGATTCGATATCGATCTTGTGCCCAACGAAGCAAAGCAACGACCGGTGCGCTACGCACTGAACAATTCGTTTGGCTTTGGCGGCCACAACGTCACCGTCATCTTCGGCAAAGCGCCGTAAAGCGCACGCAACGATCGACGCAATGCATACGCAGCATCAGCGATTCACACGATGATCGTTCGGATCGCGTGCGCTCAGAACGGCAGGCTGATGCCAGCCCAGAAGACGATGCTGTCGCGTCCCGGGTTCGACGTGTAGAGGTTCGCGTTCGAGATGTGGTGCCAGCGCAGGCCGGTGAGCAGTCGGCGATCATTGCCGATATCAAACGAGAATCCGAACCCTGCGGTAGGCGTGAAGTTGAAGCTGGAACCGGGGCCGTCGGGCACATCGGATGTGCTGTGCAGCAGGCCGGCGCCACCTTCGACGAAGAACGTCCATGTATCGCGCTGGTAAGCCTGCCAACGGACGAGGATGCTGAAGTTGATGCCTTCGGCGTCTTCACCTTCCTGATCGAAGTACCAGGCCGTGAGTTCAAGTTCGAGGCTCAGTGCGTCTTCCATGAAGTACGACAGCGCGCCGCCGAGGCCATACTCGTTGTTGCCAGAGCCGCGGCTGTTGACGCTGAAACCACCCATGCCGTGCAACTGCCATCGCCATGAGCCCTTGGTGCCAAAGGCCGGCACACCAGATGGAAGTGGTTCATCATCCTGCATTGCAGCGAGGGCGACGAGCGGCGCGACGGGGTCGGGGTGATTGACTTGAAGCGGAGCGCGGTGTGCCGACGGCGAGAAGTCATGATGCACTAGCGGTGCTCGATCATGGCCTGACGTCGCGAGCACATCGGCGTGCGCGAACGAGCCGAACATCAGAACAACGACCGCGAGAACTGTTCGATACCACACACCACGCCTCCGTACGTCAATGGTTCATGATCGCATTGGATCAGTGGCGGGCACGGTACGGCGCGGAACCGGAATCAGCAACCAGCAGTCAGCCGTCATCAGGCGCTGACAGCACATGGCGCGCAACGATTCGTGGTGAGTCTGGTGTCGTATGACCGGGCAAAAAAGACCGCCGCCGAGACGCTCCGACAGGCCCCGACGGCGGTGCGCCACGACCCGAAGGCCGTGATAGTCTGTATGAACCGGTTGATGTCACGGTAGCGGCATGACGTTCAATCGGTCAATGGCGGAAACCGACGATCCGGAGAAAATCGTAACGCTGTGCAAATGATGAACTTATGTAGTTGCCTGGCCGGCGAACCTATCGTGAGTCGCGGCGGTGACGGGTGACGGTGGATCCCGGCTCGGATGTTGTTGACGTCGCCGTCGTTGTGGTGGTCCGCCGGGTCGACGCCGGCTGGACCGTGCTCGTCACCAAGCGGCCGACGAATGGGTACTACGGCGGCTGGTGGGAATTTCCCGGCGGCAAGATGGAGCCGAGCGAGTCGCCGACACAGGCAGGGCGTCGTGAGCTTCTCGAGGAGACCGGCGTCCGCGTTGGCGTCATGGAGCAGATTCTGGTCCATGAGCACGTCTATCCGGACCGCCACGTCCGCCTGCATGTCTTGGTGAGCGAGGCGTCGGACGCGATGGTTGTCCGGCATCTGGAGGTGGAGGATCACCGTTGGGTGGCGCCGGAGGCGCTCGGAACCATCGATCTTCTGGCTGCGAATACTCCCATAGCCGAGGCGGTGGTGAAGCACCTGCTCACCCGCCCGCACCATCGAATGGATGTCAAATGAGCCAAGCCGGGCAAGCGGGGCAGAATCTGACGACTTTCGTCTTGGAAGCTCCCGGTCTCGTGCTATGTTTTCAAAGCGAGAGTGTCGCAGCAGGGGGTAACGGCCGGCATGGTCGCCGGCGACGGCTGCGAACCAAGGACGCGGATCAGCAAGTGGGTGTGTGGTAACGGCGAATGTGGAGACACAGCGCCTGACGGTGATGACGTACGTTCGCGTATGTCCCGTTTGGCGCAGTGCGCGATCGACGGGAGAAAGAGGCGGAGAAGGGCCGGACGCTTCGGCGTCCGGGCGTTGTGTCGACGGTGAGGAGATGTCGGCACAGCACCGCTGTGCACGTACGACGGGAGGTGGACGTCAACCGGACCGTGGAGTTACGGGGGTAACATGAACAATGCCGTCGAAAGACAGCATTGGTCAGGGACTCGGTCAGCGTTTCCAGTTCGTACAAGCACCCGCCGGGCCATCACGGATGGTCCGGCGACTTTTTTGCGCGCTCAATCTTTGCGTCATCAATCAGGCGTTCAATCGACACCGCGACGTTGTGCATCGCTTTCTTCGTCGTGCGCGCCAATCGACGAATAGCACGCCATGAACCAGGATGCATTGCGAGATCTCTGATGACGCGCCCTGTGCGCACGTGTCCGTTGTCTCTCGTCCAGTTGGTGACATCGACCTGGAATTCCGCGGTCGGACCATCCGAGATGCCGCGAACGATCGCCCACGAAAACCCGCGCGCGATCATCGCGCGAGCGAACGACACGGATTCCATGTCGACCACATGCGCACCGGTGTGCGCTGCACACGCGCTGCGCTCAGCACCGTGAATGATGTGCGACGACGACGTCACCGTCACATCGGCATCGCCACAATGAGTCGGCGTCCACGTGGTTGACGTCGCCGCGTCGACCACCTGCGAGATCACGACCGCTGAGCCTGGCGCGTGGAGCGTTGTCAATGCGCCGGCGACGCCGGCAAGGATGATGAGTCGGGGCGAGTCGGGCAATGCGTTCATCGTCGAAACGACTCGATCCGCGCTGCACCCGATGACGCGCACGTCGGCGACGTCATGGACGCCGGCGGCACGAAGCAGGCGTGCTTCGTGCTCCAGCGGACAGACGACAAGCGGGCGTGCATTCACATGCATGCCCGCAAGGCTACCGTCAGTTGTGGTCGTGTGTCGATTGACGCGTCAATCGGTTCGCCAATCAGGGCGAGTTGTACGGGAAGCCCGTAGGTTCGGCGAGCATCAGCGTCTCGGTGCCGGGTTCGAACGTGACATCGAGCGGGATCTCGGGGAACAGTGTCGATACTTCTTCGGCGGTAATCAGTTCAGCGAGAATCTCGTGCGAATGCGCATCGATGATCGTGTATCGCGGTCCATCATCGGTTGACAGGATGCGGGCGATGTGATCCCGGCCTTCGATCGATCCAAGCTCGATCGCCTTCGATCCGTGATGGTCATTCGCACCGTGGGCATGTTCCGAAGCGTGCGACTCGTGCTCATCGGCGTGCTCTTCGTGAGCGTGCGACGCATCATCGTGGTGATGCGCATCGCTGCCGTGATCGTGGGCGGCATGGTCCGCGTGGTGTCCGTCGGCGTGATGGTCATCCGCGTGACCGGCGGCCTGACCGGAATCAGGCGAGATCACACTGGCCATGACCAGGAAGGCGACCAGAAGCACCATGGCGGCGAGAACACGTTGCATATTGAGGGCGATGTTCTTCATGAGGGGTGTATCGGCCGGAATTTGCCCCGAGGTGAGTCCGATCATGCCCGGAGGGACTTGTCGTTTGTGGACTCCTGCCTACAATGCTGCCCTTGCGATGGCCCCATCGTCTAGTCAGGTCCAGGACGTCAGGTTTTCATCCTGAAAACAGGGGTTCGAATCCCCTTGGGGTCACTTCACTTACGACACGGCCAGCCCCCGGGCTGGCCGTTGTTGTTCGGCCTGCCAGCATGAGTTGCGGGCCACTTCGCTATCGCACGATGCGGGGTCTGTCCGCATGATGTTTGCGCTGATGACCGCCATCCTCGCCGCGATCACCCCGCTGACCGATGATCAGCGGACCGCGATCGATACCGCGGTCGACGATCGCGATCACCGCGATTCGGCTTTTGTCAGCCTCCTCGAGACCGCCCATACCTGGACGCCCGGGCCCGGGTCGGCCGCAGTCCGGCTGGACGTCGATGTCACCGCGCTGCTCGCAGACCCTGATGCCCATCGGGGCGTCGTCCATCGAATCGAGGGCGTGCTGCAGGACAGTGAGCTGCTGCCCGAACCGTATGCCAACGTCGCAGTCTGGTATCTGCGTCTCGATTCGGGTGAACCCGTCGCGGTGTATGTCACGGATCGTGTGGCGCTGCCCGATGATGGCGAGCGTGTCGAGGTCTTCGCGCGGTTCTACAAGCGGCTTGGTGGCACGGACCGGCGCGGGCAGTCGTCATCATGGGCGGCGTTTATCGGCAACCATCCCGTCATGCTGCCAGGGCCAACGGGGACGACGATTCGGACGCCGGTCATCGTCACTGGTGCCGTGGCGGTGATGTTTGTGGTCTTCGGAGCGCTGCTGGTGTTGGCGCGACGAAGTCACGCTGCGCAGGCAGGTTCACGTCCGGGTGGGGGAACAACCGATCGAGACTGGGATGGCGATGATCCGTCATTGCCGGATGATCCAGCAGAGGCGTTAGCGGTGCTTCGAGCCCGCGCGAAAGAGGATGGTCATGACGCAGGTCATTGAAGTACGCATCGCGCGAGCACCGTATCGAATCGAGGTTGAACCCGGTGCACTCGCGCAGTTGGGCGCATCGGTGCGCGAGTTGACCGGCGCGGCTCGTGTGCTGCTCGCGATGGATGAACAGGTCGTCGAACCGCATGGTTCCATGGCGAAGTCATCACTCGACGCCGAAGGCATTGATGTGCTCGTTGCCACGTTGGTCGCGGAAGAGAAGCAAAAGTCACTCGCAACCGTTCAGCGGCTGTACGCGGCGATGCTCGAAGGACGCCTCGATCGTACATCGGCGGTTGTTGCACTCGGCGGTGGGGTGGTTGGCGACATCGCAGGTTTTGCCGCGGCGACGTTCCTGCGCGGCGTCCCGGTGGTGCAGGTGCCGACTACGCTGCTTGCGATGGTGGATGCATCAATCGGTGGGAAGACCGGCGTGAATCATCCGCTTCCGGGCGGCACTACGCTCGGCAAGAACCTCGTTGGCGCATTCTGGCAGCCAGCGGGCGTGATCATCGATCCGGAGACGCTGCGTACGCTGGACCCGCGTGATTTCCGTTGCGGTCTTGCTGAGTGCCTCAAGCACGGCATCATCGCGGATCCGAGTCTGTTCGAATATCTCGCCGATGTCGGTCCGATGGGGCCATCGCTGGATACCCCGGAGCTTGCCGACATCATCACGCAGGCCGCGGATGTCAAGGCGCGCATCGTCGCCGACGACGAGCGCGAATCATCATCGCGCGCGCTCTTGAATCTCGGACATACGTTCGGCCATGCGATTGAACCGATTGCGGCGTTGGATCTGCGCCATGGTGAAGCGGTCGCCATCGGATTGTGCGCGGCAGCACACCTTGCCGTAGCCACGAACCGACTCGACGCTGACGACTGCGCGCGCATTCAGCAGGTCGTTGAAGGGTGTGGACTGCCGACGCGGTTGCCGAAGCCCGTGCATGCAGCCGACCTGCTCGAAACGATGCGCTACGATAAGAAGAATCGCGATGATCGGCTTCGCCTTGTTCTGCCGACGTCGATCGGATCGGCGGAGGTCGTCGAAGGGATCACCGATGCGCAGGTCATCGAGACGTGGCGTGCGCTTGGCGCCACTGACGCGTGATGGTTGAATCGCCCGACAGTCGTCGGATTCATGCGGTTTGTGTGTTTCTCGCGTGCGCCTCATTGCTCGCGGTGCTCGCTGCACGTGTGGCAGGACCGAGCGATGTCTGGGATCACGCGCAGCCGCGCACGCTCAGCTATACGACAGACATTGTTGTTCATGGCGGATCGCACTGGATTCTGCCGTTCGAACGCGACGAGACCGCGGCGTCGAAACCACCGATGTACAACTGGATCGCTGCGCCGTGGGTCCAATGGCTCGGGACGCAGAACGAGCTGGCACATCGGATGCCAAGCGTGCTCGCATTCCTTGCATGTTGGCTCGCACTGATGCATCTCGGCCGCCGCATCGGCGGTCAGGACGGCGTCATGCTTGGCGCGATTGCGGCGACCGTGTTCGTCGCAAATCTTCTGATGACCAAACTCTGCATCATCGTCCGGCCGGACATGGTGCTGACCGCGTTCGTCTTTGCCGCATGGCTTGGCGCGACCGCACAGCTGGAACGTCGATTCCGTGGTGACGCGCCGAGGCTTCTCTGGTCGGCGATGTTCTGGATCGGTGTGATTGCCGGCGGCCTGACGAAGGGGCCGGTCGCGCTCATCCCCGTGATCTATGCGTTGCTCATCCCTCGTCTCGCCGGCGGTCGCTGGTCGGACATCCCGCGTCTGCATTGGATCAGCGGGCTGATCGCACTCGCGACCATCGCGGGTGGTTGGTTGCTGCTGGTCGCGCGGATTGATCCCGATCATCTTCGGTCGATTCTGATCGGCGAAGAAATCGTCGGTCGCGTCAGTGGAAGCGGACCGCGCGGATCGCGCGGCGGACCCATGGACTTGCTTCGCACCGCGCCGTACATCTTCGGGTACTACGTGGTTCGTCAACTCCCCTGGGCATTGATCGTGCCGCTCGTCGTGTGGTCAACCTGGAGGTCGCGACGAACGCCGCTGGTCTCGCGAATCGATCGTTGGACTCGATGTGCACTGGTGTTCACCGCCTGTGCGCTGGTCATCTTCACGTTGAGCGCCGGCAAGCGCGCAGACTACGTTTCCATCACGACACCGATGCTCGGCTTGATCGCTGGGCACTGGATCACCATCCGGCTGCGTCCTGACCGAGTCCGGAGCGTGATTGCGTATGCGGTTGTGGTGGTCGCGACCGTGACGGTGTCTATACGGAACGAATGGGTCGGGACGAGCGATCCACCGCGCGATTTCGGCGATCGAATGATGCAGTTGGTGGCGGACGTCGACGCGATCATGGTGGCCGAGCCTCGACCGCTGTACTGCACGCGACTCGGCAATGCACCGGTGCCGGCGTTACTCGGCGTCAGCGCTCCGGTCCGCGATGAGCCGATCGAGGCGGCAATTGAACGTGGCGAACCGTGTTACGTCCTGTCCGGATGGCGAGATCGTCATTTCGAGATCCGCGATTACGGACCCGAACTCAAGGCGAAGTACCCGAGCGTGAGCATCGAGGCCATTGCGGACAGCGGGGAGATGACCCGTGGATACGGCTGGTCCGGACGGGCGACGTTATACAAGGTGACGCCACCGGAGGCCGGCTTTTCAAGTCAGCTCTCCGGCCGTTCCGATAATCCGTCGGAGCGCTGATCTTGCGCATCGTTTCCGGATGCGATGGGCCACGGCTTGATCAGCGGATTTTCGAGGATGTCCTCGTGCGCACGACCGCAATCGTGAATCAAAAGGGCGGCAGTGGAAAAACCACGACGGCGATCAATCTCGCCGCGATTTGTGCCCGCCGGGGGATGCGAACCGTCCTGATTGACATGGACCCGCAGTCCCATTGCGCGGTCGGATTGGGTGTCCCTGAAAAGAGCCTCGACATGACCATGGCGGAGGCGTTGATCGCCACCCATGACGACACGTTCGATGCTGATGCCCTGCTCTGGGAAGTCAATCGAAATCTCTCGCTTGCGCCGAGCACTATTCGGCTCGCCACGCTTGAAGCGCCGGGCGGCGGCTTGCACGAACGAGACGACAAGGATCGTCGGCTGGAGAGCCTGCTCCAGTGTCTGTCGTCGCGCTTCGATCGATGCTTCATTGATTGCCCGCCGACGATTGGTCTGCTGACGTTCAACGCGTTGCGTGCATCGCGAGAAGCGATCATTCCGGTCGAGACTGGTTTCTTCGCGCTCCGCGGCGCTGAGAAACAGTGGCAGACCATCCAGCGACTCATCGCCCACATCAATCAACCGATCGCCTGTCACCTGCTGCCAACGCTGCATGATCCGAATTCGAAGAACGCGCGAGACATTCTCGCCGCGCTGCGACGCGACTTCGCCGGGCAGATCGTGCCGGTGGTGATTGAGGTCAGCGAAGCAATGCGCGAAGCCGCAAGCTTCGGCCAGCCCATCATCGAATACGCACCGAACGACAAGGCCACCGCGCAGTACGAGGAATTCGTCGAATGGCTCGAAGACCATCTGGTCGAGCCGGTCCCGGAGATCGAAGTGCTCGGTCACGGAGACGATGAGACCGGCATCCACGCGCTTCGACGGGATGATGACGACCGCGGCGGCAGTGCTCGAGCGGCAGAACTCGTGCGGCGCGTGAACAGCCTCGCGAAACGCACGGAGGAGCGCATCGCGCTGCGCGAAAACGCGGAGTCCATCGAAGCATCGACGCCGGCTTCGGTGTCCACGGCTCCGACACCCACTTCAACAGCGGGACCGACCGGGATGCCGGCAAGCGTGACCGCGCCGACTGCTGCCCCGATGGCATCGCCACGTCCGCAGCCACGCCCGACTCCTCAGTCGGTCATCCCGCCAACAGCACCAGTGCAGACACCGCCGACATCAGTGATGACGCCGGTGACGCCACTCGTGATCACGACACCGCGCACCGAGGCGCCGGCCGTCGCGCCGCAACCGACACATCGCGCCATGCTCGGCGTGACGGCGACCGCGCACGGCGTGGTGTTCGTACAGCCGATGAGTGTCGGGCAGACCGTGGCGATCGCAGGTGACTTCAACCAGTGGTCACCGACCGCGACGTTCATGACATTGAATCGAGAAGTTGGCGTCTTTGAGGCTCATCTCCCGCTCGCACCGGGCCGGTATGAGTATCGACTCGTCGTCGACGGTGTGTGGGGCGTTGATCGATTCAATCCGCTCGCGCGACCGAACCCGCACGGCGATTTCAACAACATTCTCAATGTGCCGTCAGGCCTGGTTGCGGAGCAGCCATGACCAAGATGGCAGATACCTTTGATGAGCTGGCGTCCATGTTCCTGAGCACGCCAACACAGACCGGCGGAGACGCCGCGGCAGGACCGATCGTGGAGCTGCTGCTGACCGGGCACCTTCCGGTGCGTGGCAATCTGTGGCTCATTCCGTACGCCGAGAGGCTCGCGTCCAATGCCGGTCCCGTCACGATCATTCGGCTGGATGGCGAAGAGCCGGCGTTGCAACTCATTGGTCATGCGACCGATGACCTGCTCGACGCCGCCGGCGAAACCTGGCTCGATGCGGTTGACCGACTCGGTCGCAAGACTTCGGCATGGGTCGTTCGCCTCCCCGGTGGCAGCGAGCCTGCCGCATGGATGGACTCTGGTGTCGATCGACTGACGGTAATGACCAGCGGCGACCAGGCTGCGGTCGCGAGTGCGTATCAGGTTCTGAAGCGCGCCTCCGATGCGGCACCGGAAGGGCACGACCAATGGCCTGATGTTGGCCTGGCCGTGGTCGGTGTGGATGAAGATCGTGCTCGTGATGTGGCGCACAACATTCGGCGCACAGCGCAGGAATGCCTCGGTCTCGATGTCGAACTCGTGATGACGTTGCCCCGTATGGACGTGAGCACGATGTCGTCGCGTCATCTGCATTTCCCCCATGATCCGATGCCGGACCTGGTCGAGGCGCTTGCTGCCGTTGACCGCGCGATGGCACTGTTTGCGGAGACCGCATCTGATCATGACGAGATGCCGTCCATGCGACTGGTCAGCGATGCATCGCGCGTCGCACTACCCGCACCTGAGTCAGATGCATCAATTCCGTCGTTCCGCCCGGAACACGCAGACTTCGATATCCCGCGCTTTCCGCGACATGGTGCACGCCCGGTGTTGCGCGTCGATGACACACCTTCCCCCGTGCCGGCGATTGAAGATGTCATTGAAGAAGCGCTGCACGATGTGATCGGCGACACCGCACAAACCGAAGATGACATGGTCCCGCCGTCGACGGCGCATGCTCCGATGCCGTCGATGCCGGAACCAATTGTCGAACCGGCCGTTGAAATGGCGTCGTCACCAGCCGCGTCGGCATCGCCGAAGTGGCCGGTGGATCGGCCGCGCACGCCAGGACATCGTCTCGCACCGAAACCGGTGGCTGAAGTCGAAGGCAAGTCGCCGGCTCAGATGCGCGAGCCGGTGGGAGATCACGGTTTGCCGCGCCCGTTGGCATCGCACGTCGAAGGCCTCACGCCGCTCGCGATGCGACCGCCGCGCTACGAGCAGATCGAACTCGCGGTCGATGCCGCAGGCTGTCTGCACCTGCTCGGCCATGAAGTCGATCTTCGTGCGATGCGTCGCGTCGAGCAGTGGGCCTCGGACCACCGTGAGATTCTCGCAATGGCCGCCGGCGGCATTGCCATCGATGTTCGGCCACATCGCGTGACCTCGCATGTCTTCACGAGCGAACCGGCTCGACTGGCCGATCTGCACGAGGCTGGCGTGCGCCTGCACGTGCTGGCACCGGTCGATATGGACGGGCGGCGTGGATGGTTCGCGGCGCCGCTGAATCGACCTTCCTGAGCCGTATACGTACCGTTTTGTCTGGTTTTTGACGCCGAAATCGGCGTTGGCGGTCAAAAAACCGTATTCCCGTCTCTGGGTCCGCGCGCAGGTTGTGGACATTCTGTTACACTCCCGATCCTTTTGTTCGCCCATGGGGGCTATCAGAAAGCAAGGAGGAGGCACTGCGCCGTCGTCGTTCCGACAGCCGGTTCCCTCTGCCTGAGGTCGCACGAAACATTTGAGCCGGGCTGTTCGGTAGGGGAAGGCCCGGTCTCCAAACGACTGATGGTAATCGGTGCGCAGCCAGACCCTCCTGTTCGAAGTGGCATGTAGGAGTTCACAGAGATGTCAAAGAGTCGTTCCTCTATTTTCGCCCTGGTGGCAGGCCTTGGCCTCACCGTGGGCCTCACCGGTTGCGAAACCAGTGACACGCATCATTCCGGTTCAACCACAATGGCCGACGTGGATCACCACGCCGATCACGATCATTCGCACGACGCTGCCCCGGTGACCTACGACGGTCGTTGGCCGGCAAGCCGTGGTGGCGGAATGGCCTGGTCTTCGATGGCATTCCCGACCGGCAACGCCAGCACCAGTGCGCTCGGCGTCGAAAAGGGCTACCCGCGGGAAGTCCGTCTCAACCAGCCGTTTGAGTATCAGATCGTCGTCACGAACCTCACGAGCACCACGCTCGAAAACGTGATGGTGACCGATGAGCCGAATGGCAACATGCAGCTCATGGAATCCAACCCGCGCGGCCGCATCGCTGCCAGTGGCCTCCCGACCTGGGAAGTCGGCAACATGGCGCCGGGCGAAACCCAGACCATCCGCGTGAGCGCCCGCGCCACGCAGGAAGGCACCGTTGGCACATGTGCCACCGTGTCGTACAACTCTTCGCTCTGCTCGACCGTCCCGGTCGTGGCACCGAAGCTCGCCCTGACCAAGGCCGCCCCGGCACAGGTCATGGCATGCGACCCGATCGTCTACAACTTCGAAGTCACGAACACCGGTACCGGCACCATCGATGACGTCGTCATCACGGATGAGCTCCCGGCTGGTCTCGTTGGCCCGAACGGTCAGCGCACGCTGACCTTCAACGTTGGTTCGCTCGCAGCCGGTCAGTCGGCTCAGCGTTCGGCCACCGTCACTGCGGAGCGCACCGGTCGCTTCCAGAACGACGCGTCGGCTGCCGGCGGCGGTCTCGAAGTTGATTCGAACTCCGTCTCCACGGTCGTCGTCAAGCCTGAACTCACGATCAGCAAGACCTGCACCGAGCGTCAGTTCATCGGCCGTCCGATCACCTACGAAATCACCGTCACCAACACCGGTGATGGCGATGCCCGCAACACGGTCGTCACCGACACCATCCCCGCGGGTCTCCAGATGATGAACGCCAGCGATGGCGGTCGCGCTCAGGGCGGCAACATCGTCTGGAACGTCGGCACCCTTGCTCCGAACCAGAGCAAGACCGTCACCGCACAGCTCATGTCGCCGGCCGCAGGTACCTTCCGCAACACCGCCAGCGCCAACGCTGACTGTGCTGATGTCGTCACCGACGGCTGCCAGACGCTGGTCACCGGTATCCCGGCGATCCTCCTCGAGGTCATCGACGTCGAAGACCCGATCCAGGTCGGTTCGCAGGTCACGTACGTGATCACCGTGACCAACCAGGGTTCGGCTCCGGACACAAACGTCCAGATCGTTGCGAACCTCGAAGCGAACCAGAGCCACGTCTCAAGTGGTGGCGCGACGAACAGCAACGTGACCGGTCGTACGATCACGTTCGCTCCGATCCCGTCCCTGGCTCCGAAGGAACGTGCTGAGTTCCGTATCGTCGTCCGTGCAGACGCTGCCGGCGACACCCGCTTCAAGGTGACCATGACCAGTGACGAACTGAACCGTCCGGTCGAGGAAACCGAAGCGACCAACCTGTACGAGTAAGCTCGTTACAGGATCGCATGACCACTTCAGCGGCAGGCCATAGGGCCTGCCGCTTTTGATTTGGGGATATCGGTTTCGAGATGCGGATATTGGAAAACGGGACTGCGTGCGAGCGGCGCGACA
>JBCCFX010000043.1:0-21448 GCA_039029515.1 Planctomycetota bacterium | reverse complement strand
GGTTCGAAGTGCGCTCGGCTCCGTCAATTGCAGTCATATCGTTATCCGATGCAGCATGGGCGACCAATGTCATTGCCGCCAACACGAAGACCACGACGACTCGCATCGCGCGTGCAGAGGCAGATCGATCGAGCATCATCGTCTCCCGTCCGAAGAATTTCAGAGAATACCCTTCGCCTGCGGGTACGAACCGAGAATGGTCAACGACAGGCAGTGTTCGCCTGCATCTTCAACCGCGCGCTGCATCACTTCATCATCGCGATGTGCCTCGCAGTCAATGAAGAATGTGTATTCCCAATTCGTGCGGCCGCTCGGTCGCTTGTCGATGTGCGTCAGGTTGATGCCTGCGTCGCGAAAGACCTGAAGAACATCCACCAGCGCACCAGGCTTGTTGGATGTCACAAACATGATGGACGTTTTGTCTTCACCCGACGCTTGCGCGTGTTCCTTCGCAATGATGAGAAACCGCGTGATGTTATTGCCCTTGTCCTGAATGGATTCGAACAACGGCTTCGCGCCGTAGAGCTCACCGGCAAGGACAGAGCCGATCGCAGCCGCATCGGCTTCCTTGACTGCCTGCTGAACCGCTGCGGAAGAACTTGCCGTGGGAATCAACTCCGCCTGTGGATATTGCTTTGAAATCCACTGCCGACATTGCCCGAAGATCTGCGGCTTGGAGTAGATCCGCGTGATCTCCGTCGGCGCACTATTCGACAACAATGTGTGCGAGACTTCGATCAACGTTTCCGCATAAATGGTCACGTCATGCTGCTGAAACGCGTCGAGCGTGTCCGTGATGCCACCACCGATGCTGTTCTCGTACGGCACGAGTCCGTAGTGGCACCGCCCCGCCGCGACCTCTTCGAAGACATGATCGATCTCGTGCAGATCAGCGTGTTCCACAGATGATCCGAAGTGACGGACCGCCGCGACGTGGCTGAACGAACCTGCTGGCCCGAGGTACCCGACGCGAAGCGGGAGTTCGAGGCTGAAGCTGCCGGACATCAGCTCTCGGTATATTGCCTCCAGCGTCCGATCTCCGAGGGGACCGGGATTCATCCCAAGCACGCGGTCGATGACCTGCCGTTCTCGATGTGGGGCGTAGATCGGGACGCCGGTGGAGCGTTTGCTCTCGCCAACCTCCACGACGATTCGAGCCCGCTCGCTGATGGCGTCGATGAGGCGTCGGTCGACAGCATCGATCTGCCGACGGAGCTCCTCGAGGCGTTCAGGCGTCATCGGCGTTTCAGGAGAATCAGTCACTACGTAGCACTCCGCTGGCTGGCGTTGGCGGTTCGTGACACAATTCACGCCAAGCTCCCAAGAATACTCCGATGGAGCACGTCCGTCACCCATTCGCATGACCGAACCACTCCCTTCCATCCAGTCTGTGCCGTGGACCGAGCTGATCCCCCTTGGCATGATTACCGTCCTTGGATTGGTGATGTGGCTTGCCGGCCGCCGATGCCTCAAGGCCGGGTTTGCCGCCATTGGGCTGGTGCTTGGCGGGTCTGCAGGCTGGATCGGCGCCTCGACGATCGACGTCGGCATCGAGCCGTGGATACCCGCGATCCTTGGCGGCCTGCTACTCGCGACGATCGCCGCGTTGGCCTATCGCCTCACGCTTGCGGCGACGCTGGCCGTGGTGATCGGCATCAGCGGCCCGGTCATGGTGCGGACCATCGCCCACGCACGCGGTATGCCGTACGCGACTGAGGTAGGCAACGAGGCCGGCGAATCGATGCTGGACGCGTTTGCCAATGATGATGTCGTTGAGGAAGAGCCGGACGAGATCGACCAGTGGCTTCAGGATCGCCTTGAGGCCGAAGCCCGGGATGAGATCGAATCAACGGTCACGGATCAGATTCGCGAGACCGCGGATCGGCTCGGCTTGTCTGACCACGCCGAAAAAGGCCTGGAGGAAGTGCGCACTTTTGGCGCGTGGCTTCGAGCCGCCCTCGATCGAGAGTGGGCACGCACGCCGGAAGCGATCCGGCCCACCGTCCTTCTCGCGGGTGTCACCGGCGTTCTGCTCGGCGCCCTGCTCGGTGCCGTTGCCCCAGTGATCAGTGCCAGCATCGTGACCGCATTCGGCGGATCGCTGCTCTGGCTCGGCGGGACCAACGTTTTTGCCACCCGAGTCGGGCTCCCGACCGACTGGATGCCCGAATCGCCGGCCGTCTGGCTGCTCGTCTGGTTCATTGTGGCCTGCATCGGGATCGCAATTCAGTGGACGACGGGACGAAAGAACGCCGATAACCGCGAGTGAGTCCGAGCCTTCTGGGCGATGACATGCACGAGCACGGACGCTCGTCACATCGACCGGGGCGGATCGTCTGCTCAGGCATCCAGGGAGATGCGACGATGGCCATGCTGACCCTCGCTCAAACAACACCCGCCGCTGGTGACACGAACGGTGCCGAGACTGCCAGCAATGTACTGGCAGCCTTGTGGGATTCCGTGCGTGAGGGTGTGACCTATCTGGACATCCTCAACCGCCCTGAGGAACTCCTCGATCGGCTGTCCACCCTGCCTATGGTCTGGGCAAGCATCGGGGTCACCGTTGGTGTCCTCTGCGTGCTCAACGGCTATCGCTGGCATCGCTGGGTCATCGTCGTCCTTGCCTTTTGTCTCGGCTGGGTGCTCGGCACCAATCTCAATCAGTCGTTTGGCGAATCTGAAATCGTGTCCGTCGCCCTGGCGACGTTGCTCGCGATCATTGCCACGCCGATGCTGAAGTCCGCGGTCGCGGTTTTCGGTGGCATCACCGGCGCGTTCATTGGTGCCAATGCGTGGACGGCGTTCTCCGTCAATCCAATTGATGCAACGTGGGCCGGCGCCGCGATGGGATTCATCATCCTCGCGATGGCGTCCTTCATCTTCTTCCGGCTCGTCATTGTGCTCTTCACGTCGATCGGTGGTTCCGCGCTGGTCGTATTCGGACTCATCACCATGCTGTTGCAGAATGAGGAATGGGCACCGTCCGTTCGGGACAGTCTGACCTCACACGAATTGCTGCTTCCGCTGCTCGTGGGCGTTGCGGCCGTCGGCGGCGTGGTGATTCAAAACAGTCGCGTGACCGATACCGCCGAAGAGTGACGATCGCTGTCCGATAAGGCCGCTTCTGACGATTCCCGCCACGATTTCTCTCGGGGACGGGGATGTCACGTCGTACCGTGCCGTACAACGGGCAGACACACAAACACTTGGTGACCACGGCATCGTACTGCGAACGGGACTGACCTCCATTCGTGCGCGATCGGTGTGGCACATCACTTCGGAAGGGAACTCCATGACTGCAATGACATTTTTCGCAACCTGCATCGCTTCGATGAGCTCGGTCCTGCACGCACCGCCGCCGGGCGGCGATGGTTTTCGCGCTGCACCATCCAAGGAGCGCATGCTCGAGCGATTCGATACCAACGGCGACGGAACGATCGACGATAACGAACGCAGTGCGATTCGTGAGGCTCGCCAGAACCGCGGCTCTGAGGGACGACGTGGCGGCAAGCGCATGCAGAAGCACATGCTCAAGCGATTCGACGCCAATGGCGATGGCACACTCGACGACGCTGAACGCGCAATCGCCAAGGACGACATGAAGCAGAAACGCGAAGCGCTTCGCGCCAAGATGATCGAGAAGTTCGATCAGAATGGCGATGGCGAACTCGACGACAACGAGCGTGCACTCGCCAAGGCGGAACGCGAAGCGCGACGCGAGGAACATCGCGCGGCCCTGCTTGCTGAGTTCGATGCCAACGGCAACGGACAGCTCGATCCGGATGAACGCAATGTCGCACGAGAAGCACAACGCGCTGAGCGTGAAGCACACCGAGCACAGATGCTCGAACAGTTCGATGCGGACGGCGATGGCGAACTCAACGATGCAGAACGCGAATCAGTTCGGGCATGGCGCGCTGAGAATCCTGATGCCGCCGGCCCGCCTCCGCACCGTCGTGCGATGCGTAAGCACATGCAGCGCAATCGTGGTGCCGAACGCGGCGAGAACCGTGGTCGACGCTTCAAGCGCGGCGGCAACGCCGACGACGTCCTCATGCCGCCGGCATGATCGAGATCGTCACAGGCTCGTAATCTGTATGACCCACGTGCAGCGCACCGGATGATGACATGTCAGCCGGTGCGTTGTTTCGTTGGGATGAGCAAGGCTCGGTCAGGGCGTTGCGGACGTCTCGTCATCATGGCGAGCAACCTGCGGCATGGCATCGTCATCAATGACCGGGTTGGCGTCGGTGAGCACTGATGTCTGCTCTGTCGCGCGAATGATCGAATTGCCGAAGAACGGCACGATCACAATCGCCGCGGTCATCATGACCGCCGCAATTCGCGGCCAGATTTCACGACGCGGCACGACGGTTTCACTCTGCGCGTTCGGCTCATCCATGATGGAATACTTGACGATCGCCAGGTAATACCACGCACTGATCGCACTGTTCAGACCAGCGATCACGACAAGCAGAATCTGTCCCGCGTTGATGCCGGCGATGAACAGGTACAGCTTCCCGACAAAGCCCAACAGCGGCGGGAACCCCAACAATGATGCCGCGCTGATCGCCATCACCGCGGCCATGCCCGGATAGCGATGCCGCATCCCGGCGAGGTCGTCCAGCGACTCGATTTCATTGCCCTGCCGTTCAAGCGATGCGAGCACCGCAAAGGCTGCCGAATTCATGATGCCGTACGCGAACAGATAGAACAGCATCGCATTGAGGCCATTGTGTTCAGGCCCTGCGATCAGGCCGATCAACATGTAGCCACTGTGCGCAATGGAACTGTACGCGAGCATGCGCTTCACCGAGCGTTGCAACAACGCGCCGATGTTCCCCAGCGTCATCGTGAGCACGGCGATCATCCACAGCGTCGACAAAATCGGCCGTGGCAGCGTGTCGATCATCGTGCCTTCGATGGACCAGCCCAGTGTGCCCAACAGGAGCATGAGCGCGATGAACCCTGCAGCCTTCGGAACGAATGCCAGGAACGCCGTCACTGGCGATGCTGCACCTTGGTACACATCGGCGGCGTAGAAATGCAACGGCGCAGCCGCAATCTTGAAGCTCACGCCCAGCACCGCCAGGATCATGCCGATCGTGGCGAGCATGCTGAGCTCGCCCCCGTTCTCGATCCGTTGCGCGACAAGCACATCGCGCATTTCGGTCAGGACGATTGTCCCGGTCGCACCATAGAGCAAGGCGAATCCGTAGAGGAACATCGCCGCGGCAAGAGCGCCGAGGAAGAAGTACTTCACCGCCGCTTCCTGCGCCTTTCGCGAACCTCGGCTCATCGCAACCATCACGTACGTCGGCAGAGATGTCAGTTCGAGTGCGAGGAAGAGCCAGATCAGGTCGTTCGCGTTGCAGCACAACATGACGCCGATCAGACTCAGCAGGAAGAACGTATGGAATTCACCGCGATTCGCGCGGATCGGATCAAACGCGACCTTGCCCGCTTCCACCGCCGCTTCGTACTTGCGATCGATCAGGCCCACGTTGAGCATCGTCAACATGATGCCGATCCCGCAGACGATCATCTTCACGTACTGACCAAGTTGCGGCATGAGCAGGCCCGCTTCCGCGACCCGCGTTTCGGTGTACAGATACGGTGTCACGCAGAACGCGAGACCGAGAAACAAGCACGTCACGAACGGCACGATGTCGCGCAGGCTTCGATTCGGAGAAAGTCCGAGTACCGCCACAACGACCACGCCGAGAAACAGCGTCATCTCCGGAATCAGGAACCAGAGCTTATCAACCATCGATCGCCACCTCCGTCATCGATGACGATTGCGCACCCGCGGTCTGAATCTCTTCTACCGCGAGCACACGCTCCGGATACACGGCAAGTGTCTCTTCGATCGCAGGCTCCATGGCACTGGTCACAATGCCCGGCTGGAAACCAAGCACCACACACAGCACGGCAAGCGGAGCGAGCACGCCGATCTCACGTGCGGTCAGGTCCGCGGGCAACGTGACGACATCGTGATCGTGTGCATGTCGACGCGGTTCCTTCAACGGACCGAAGACGACTTTACCCACCATGATCAACAGGTACATCGCGGCGAAGATCATGCCCACGCCGGCAATCGCGGCGTACCACGGTCCGAGCACGCCCGGATACGCGGCATTGTCAGGCGTCGCAGTGAACGCGGCGATCAGGCATAGGAATTCGCTGACGAATCCGTTGAGGCCGGGCAGACCGACGGACGCCAACACGAAGAACACCATGAAGGTCGACCACACCGGCATGCGGCGGGCGAGTCCACCCATCTCGTTCATGTCTCGCGTGTGGTATCGCTCGTACACCATGCCGATCAGGAAGAACAACGCGCCGGTCGAGAGACCGTGGTTGATCATGTAGAGCACCGACCCTTGCAGGCCAAGCGGATTCAAGGCGATCAGGCCGAGCACACAGAACCCGAGGTGGCTGACCGAAGAATACGCGACGAGTCGCTTCACATCCGTCTGCACCCAGCAGATGAGCGCGGCGTAAAGAATCCCGATGATCGCCAGGACCGCGATGGCTGGCCCGTACGTGATCACCGCATCGGGCACGATCGGCAACAGGAATCGATAGAGACCGTACGTGCCGAGCTTCAACAGCACTGCGGCCAGAATGACCGAACCCGCGGTTGGCGCTTCGGTGTGCGCCAACGGCAGCCACGTGTGCACCGGGAACAACGGGATCTTCACGCCGAAGCCAGCAAGCATCGCGAGCAGAATCCAGCCTTGCTCGCGCGCCGTCAGTCCACCGTCCGCGGCAAACGCGGTCAGCGTGCCGATGTCGAACGTCCAGACGCCTGCGTTCTGGCTTGCACATGCCCATGCGACGTAGATCAGACCAGCGAGGGTCAGGATCGATCCGGTGAACGTATAGATGAAGAACTTCGTGGCGGTCCGCACGCGCGTCATCGGATTCGAGCCGAACAACGCAATCAGGAAGTACATCGGAATGAGTGTGAACTCAAAGCAGATGTAGAAGAAGATCAGATCGCGAGCGATGAACACGCCGATCATGGCCGCTTCGATGACGAGCAGCCACGCGTAGTATTCCTTGACGCGCGTCTGGATCGCTGAGAATGATCCCCAGACGCACAGCGGCATCAACATGGTGGACAGCAGCACAAGCAGCATCGACACGCTGTCCGCACCCACGCCGAGCGAGACGCCGAAACTCTCAAGCCAGTTGAACGACTTCACGAAGAAGAAGCCGCCTTCGCCCCAGCCCTTGAAGGCGTACGCGAGGATTACGCTGTACAGGAAGTTGATGACGGTCGCGATCAGTGCGACCCATTTCACATGCTGGCGCGGCGTACCAATGACGCCAAGCGCTGCAATCACCGGGATGAGGACAAGCAGCATCAGCGTCATCCGCCCGTCCCTCCGACCGCGTTGAGTGCTTCGAGCAGACGTGGCATCAACAACACGAGAAGCACCACCAGTCCGATGCCGCCCGCCATCGACACCGCGTACGACTGCAACACACCATTCTGCAACGGCTGGAACAATCGCGCGAGGAAGCGCGGGCAACGACCTGTCCCGTCCACGAGCAGGCCATCAATCACATACCGATCGAAGACGGCACACGCATGACCAACCACCCACAGCGGGGCGCGAATGATCGCGTGATAGACCTCATCGACATACCACTTGTTTTCCATCGCCTTCGGCAGCACCGCGGTCACCGGGTTCGCGAGCATGCTCGCGCGGAGCTTGTCGGCCGCCTTGCGGTTCGCCAGATGGAAGTAGAACGCAATCAACATGCCGACGATGGTCACCGTCGACGCCGCAAGCACCATCCACTTGTGCGGGTCAGCGAAGAACGCTGTTTCACCGTGGTGCCCGTGCGGGACGCCGTTCGCACCGGTCGAACCGATGACGCTTGCCTTCACCCATGCGTAGCCTTTATCGCCACCAGGCAGGAAGCCAAACTTATGTACCGCGAAGATCGCAAGGAACGCACCGAGGCAGATCGTGATCAACACGAAGTTGATCGCGATGCGAGGCGGATGCGGATGAAAGTGCGCCGGATCATCGCCGTGCAGTTCATCGCCCGGTTCATAGTGCTTCGGCCCCATGCACACGCGGAAGAACACGCGGAACGTGTAGTACGCGGTCAGCAGCGCCGTCAGCAACGCGATCACACCAAGGACCACGAATCCCGGCCCCTGCGTGACAAACGCCTCGGCCATGATCTTGTCCTTCGAGAAGAAGCCGCTCGTGATGAACGGGAACCCGACAAGACAGAGGCACGCATAGCCCATCGTGTACGACACGATGCGCCAGCCGGGCATATGTCGAAGACCGGACAGTTTGCGGAGATCGAGCTGTCCCGCGAAGCCGTGCATAATCGCACCGCACGTGAGGAACAGCACCGCCTTGAAGAACGCATGGGTGAACACGTGCGCCGCAGCGGCATCAGTCGTCATCACCCCGACGCCCAGGAACATGTAGCCGAGCTGCGACACCGTTGAGTACGCCATGATGCGCTTGATGTCGAATTGCGCCATGCCGATCGTCGCGGCGAGCAACGCGGTCAGACCGCCCACCCATGCCACCGTCGGCAGCGCGGCACTGTGCAGTTCCATGACGGGGAACATGCGGATCAACAGGTACACGCCTGCGGTCACCATCGTTGCCGCATGAATGAGCGCCGACACCGGCGTCGGACCTTCCATCGCATCGGGCAGCCAGACATACAACGGAATCTGCGCCGACTTACCGAACGCACCCAGCATGAGCAGGAACGGAATCGCGGACACTGACCATCCGCCCTTCTCGGTGATCGCGGCCGCGGAGCCATCCTGGAACATCTGGAAGAGCTGGTCGTATTGGATCGTGCCAAACGCGTGGTAGATCAGGTACAGCCCGAGCGCCAGGCCAAGGTCGCCGATGCGGTTGACGATGAACGCCTTTTTCGCTGCGGCGACCGCCGATGGCTTGGTGTAGTAGTACCCAATGAGCCAGTAGCTCGCGAAGCCCACGCCTTCCCACCCGAGGTAGAGCATGACGAGGTTGTCGCCCATCACGAGCGCACTCATCGCGAACAGGAACACGCTCACGCCGGCAAAGAACCGCGTGTAGCCCTTGCCGACATCGTGTTCCATGTACTCGCTGGCGTAGAGCGCAATCAACGTGCCGAGTCCGGTCACGAAGAGCATCCACAGCAGCGTCAGGCGATCGACGTATAACGCGAACGGAGCGATGAATGAACCGCCGCTCCAGTTCAGGTTGAACCACTCGAACAGATGAATGGTCACCGGCGCGTCGTACTGCATGTACAGGCCGACGGTCACGAAGAACGAAGCGGCGAGGCTCGCCACCGTGATCCATGCAGGCAGCTTGCTCTTCACGCCGCGAGCAGCGCACACGCCGCACAGGACGAGGCTCAGCAGCGGCAGCCAGAGAATCAGCCCCGCCCAGCCGAGATTGTTCGCAGCGGTCGCAGCCTCGATGACTCGGGCAGCGTGGTCGCCGTGGTGCCCATGGGCATCATCCGCACCGCTGATGAACGGAACGATCCACGAGGCAGGCGTGATCATCGCGGTATGCATCATGCTTCACGCAACTCCGACCAGGCTTCGGCACTCAGGGTTTCGCGACGGCGATACAGCAGCACGACCAGACCCAACGCCAACGCAGCTTCCGCCGCGGCAATCGTCAGAATGAAGATCACGAACACCTGACCCGACACATCGAGATGGAACCGACCAAACGCGATCATTGCGATCGCCGCAGCCTGGAACATCAACTCGGTGCACAGGAACATCACAATCATGTTGCGACGTGTCAGGAATCCAATGAGACCAATCACGAACAGAATCGCGCTCGTCGTCAGATAGTGCGCCAGTGAGACCGAACTCATGGCATCCATCGCCAATGTCGACATCACGAGTCGCTCTCCGTTGAATCCGTTTCGTCTGAATAGTGGCTCATGCCCGCTGCCGCGTGCAGTTCGGCTTCGCCCAATTCAATCTGACGACGCGCCAGCACCACAGCGCCGAACATCGCCATCAGCAGAATGATCCCCGCAACCTCAAGCGAAACCGGGAACTGTGCAATCAGCGCCCAACCGACGCGCTGCACGTTTACCGGCTTCGCGGATGAGGGCAGGTCAATGTCTTCCGTCGCGCCCGCGCCGCCTTCCGGACTTACGGTGACGAAGGCCGTGCCATCGTCGCGAACGCGGACAATCGATGTGTTGTCTTCCGCCTTGAGTGGCGAACGACCTTCCATGTAGCGATCGACCATCTCATCGCGCAGGATCGACATCTGATCCAGTTCGTTCCACGCGAGCGTCGCAGCCTCCGCCTCGGTGTACCGAGGCTCAAGCGTCTGCGACACCGAGTCCTCAGGACCGAAGATCATGTTGGTGAACAAGGCCAGCATGATGAAGCCAACCACCACCGCCGCCGCAGGCTCGCGCGGCAAGCGATCGTACTCCGCCTGCTCCGCCTCGGAACCCGGCTCCGCTGCCTGTTGGGCCAGCATGAGGACGAACATGTACGTAATCAGAATCGCGCCCGCGTACACAATGATCAGCGCGAACGCCATGAACTCGGCTTCCAGCATCAGGAACATGCCGGCCGAGGCCAGCACGACCAGAATGAAGTACAGCGCCGAATACACCGGCTTCGTGTGCGTCACCATGCGCACCGCCGCGCTGATTGCAATCACACTGAAGATCAGAAAGAACGGTTCAGGCCAGGTGCCGCGACCAGCGAGTTGTCCTGCCGCCGCCGTTGCCAGCCACACGAATACCGTGAGACCTACGAGGCCCGCGAGGACCTTCACGGTCGGACGTCCCGGACGCACCAGCAGATAGAGCGATGCTGCACCCAGAACGCATGCGGTATACGGGATTGAGGGATCCATCCAAGCGCTCGCTTTTGTCGTCGCCGGACCACGAATCAACCGGCGGACAAACTCCGAATCGACGCCGGACGATGTCCGGCAAAGATAGGAGTCATCACCGTATCCCGCAACCGAGACCGTGCGACAATTCACAATCTTTGGACGCTCCCCGCTGTTTACCCGATCGAACCCCGCCGATCCATTGGATCTCGCTAGGATGATCCCCACCATGCCCCGGGTCACCCGACAGCAGATTCCCAACCTGATCACCGTTGCCCGGCTGCTCCTCGCGGCCGCGTTCTTCGCCGCATTGAACCTCTATCGCTACCCCGATCATCATCGCGGCTGGGCCATCGCGGCCATCGTCCTCTTCGTCTCCGCCGCCCTCACCGATGCCCTCGACGGGTACCTCGCACGACGCTGGAACGTCGTGTCCACCTTCGGGCGGGTCATGGATCCCTTTGTGGATAAGGTGCTCGTGCTCGGAGCCTTCGTCTACCTCGCATCACCGCGGTTCGCCGTTCCCGATCGAATCGAAGCCGATCTCTTCTTCACGATGGCCTCTGGCATCTACCCGTGGATGGTCGTCGTGATCATCGCGCGCGAACTGCTCGTGACCGCCATCCGTGGTGTTGCCGAAGGCCTCGGTGTCGAGTTCGGTGCCAAGCAGGCCGGCAAGATGAAGATGGTCCTGCAGTCGTCTGCCGTCCCGATCATCATCCTCGTGATGGTCATCGCCCCGCCGTACGAAGTGAACGGCACGATCTGGATCTGCCATGTGCTCGCGTACGCCACGCTGATCGCCACCGTCTGGTCCGGCCTTCCCTACGTCACAGGCCTTCGCGCCATTCTGCGCGATCAATCTGATGCAGGACCAACGACATGAACTGGCGGACACTCGCGCTGACCGTCGGTGGACTCGGCCTCTTGCGACCCGCACCCGGAACCTGGGGTTCACTTCCGCCGGTCATCGTTGCAGGTGTGATGGTGCTCGCCGGCGCATCGCTCATACAACTCAATATCGTGATGATCGCCTTGCTGATTGCCTCGTCGATCGCATGTGTTGCGCTCGGACGCTTTGCGGAGCAGCGCTTCGGCGGCAAGGATCCGAGCTCCGTCGTCGCCGATGAGACCGCCGGTCAAGCGATCCCATTGATCGCGATGACATGGCCGACGACGACCGGCGCGCTCGATACCTCCACCGTGGTCGCGGTGTGCGCCGTCGCGTTTGTCAGCTTTCGATTCTTCGACATCACGAAGATTCCGCCGGCCAACCAACTGCAGAAACTGCCCGCTGGCTGGGGCGTGCTCGTCGATGACCTGATCGCAGGCGTCTACGCATGGATCACGACCTGGCTTACCGTGCGCTACCTGTTGCCGGTCGTCGGCCTTGCCTGAACAACGATCGTCCTCAGATCGGTCGCACCTTGCGCATGTCATGACGCGCTTCAAACACGCTGCGCATATTGCACATGTGCCAACGCCACGTTGATGCTTCGTTCCCGAGGGTCAGCAGCGCATCTCGATCATCTCGAAACGGTCCCTGCCGAAACGTGACTTTGCAGCCATCTTCGACCGATGGTTCGACCGACCAGTAGATCGGCGCATGCATGTCCGCGACGCCCGGATGCCAGTCCCAGGTGATGGTTCCGCCGGCGTCGTACTCAAGCACCGCAACCGTCGTCTTGCGCGAGAACTCACCGTCCCAGCCGAACACAATCGTGCCGCCGGGCCGTGCATCAACCTTCGCGGCGACCGGATACCACTGTGTGAGTCCGGTGGCGGTACTCAACGCCCCGAAAATCTCTTCATGGTGCGCCCGAATCGTCTCGGTCAGTTCGAGCCAGAGACCATCTTCTTCCTGACGAATCATGGGGCGACATCCTCGACGAGAGCGAGTGGCGTAACCGTTCGTTCATGCTCGATCAAATCATCATACGTCTCGCGTTGACGCACAAGGCACGCATCCTCGCCGTCGACAAGCACCTCCGCCGGCAACCGCGACGCGTTGTACCGACTCGCCATCACCATGCCGTATGCACCAGCGGCAAAGACGGCAAGCAGGTCGCCTCGCTCGATCGGAGGCAGCGAACGGTCCAGTGCGAGAAAGTCGCCGGTCTCACAGATCGGTCCGACAACATCCACGCGCTCCAATCCATCCATCGAAGGGTGTTCGCATCGCATCGACGGCACATGCGTTCGCTCACGCACGGATGTCGGCCAGATGAAATGGAATGCTTCGTAATGGCTCGGACGCAACAACACATTCATACCACCATCGACGATGACGAACGTCCGCGCGCCTGACACCTTCGTGTAGACCGTACGCACGATCAGAATCCCCGCGTTCGCCGCAATCGATCGGCCCGGCTCAAGCACGAGCGTCAATCCAGCATCCACGTATGACTGCAGCAACGGCGTCAGCGCCGCGGCATAATCCGACGCCGCCGGCGATTGACCGGATTCATAGTCCGCACCAAAGCCACCGCCAAGATCCAGCATGGTGATCGTCACGCCGCGCTCGGCAACGGCGTCGATCAGACCGATCACCCGCTCGACCGTACGCAGATACGGTTCCACCGTCAGCACCGGCGAGCCGATATGCACGTGCACGCCCGAAAGATCAATCGCGTCATCAGCACGATGTCGTTCGAAGATCGACACAGCGCGCTCAAAGTCCACACCGAATTTCGTCTCGCGCGTCCCCGTCGTGGTGTACCGATGCGTGTGCGCATCGATGTCCGGGTTGATCCGCAATGCCACCTGAGGACGAACACCTTCATCCAGCGCCAACTCACGCAGTCGCGCAAGCTCGGCCTCTGATTCCACGTTGATCCAGCCCACGCCTTCGCGCAACGCGGCCCGAATCTCATCATCTGTCTTGCCGACGCCTGCCATCACACACATGGCAGGATCGGCGCCGGCTTCGAGCGCACGCTCGAGCTCGCCGCCGCTGACCAGATCCATCCCGGCGCCGTGTTCGACCAGCAATCGACAGATCGACAGGTTTGCACAGCTCTTCAGCGAGAAACAGATCTGTGGATTCAATGATGCAAACGCGGACTGCAATCGCTCCAGATGCGCACAGAGCGTCGCGGTCGAATAGACATAGCATGGCGTTCCCGCTTCGCGCGCAATGGCGCTGACCGGAATCTGCTCGCAATACAATTCATTGTCGCGATACGTGAAGTGATCCATAGTCGTCCATTGCAACGTGTCGTCGCAATTGTACGGCCGGAATCATGCGGCTGCGTTGTCACCCGCCTGATGATTCTCCAGCAACGCCGGATGCAGCACCTTCAGACGCCCGTTCTCGTCGATGAAATCTTCCTTCTTCATCGCGTCCGGCAGCGCCGTGAACTCGATACCGATGTGATGCTCGCCGCCGTCGCCTGGACGATAGTTGCGGACCACGAATCCCATCAATGCGAGTTGACCATTCGGTCGAAGCAACTGCACCGCACCGGTCATGCCTTCCTCGAATCGCGTCCCCGCATCGAGTCGGAGTCCGCGCACCGACACGTCGAGCGCCTGTACCACGATCGGAGAGAGCTGACTCCCATCAGGCGCCAGCGGCACCATCACCACGATCGCCGCATACGACAACCGAGGCGACACTCGACGCTCTGACGACGGCGCGTTGCTCTCAGCGTCCTCGATCGCCGCTTCGATCATGGCGTCGACATTGCCGTCCGACGACGATTCGGGTTCATGATGTGATTCAGACATGGATTCCTCACGGTCTTCAACTGAACAGGACTCCATGAGATATCGGCGGGATCGCCCGCCTGACTGTGATCATCTGCCGGTCTCCAGCCGCCCAACCTGATTTTCGCGCGTTTTATTGGGCGTTCAGCGTGAACTCGACCGTCTGCACCTCGCTTCGAGTCATCCCCGGCGCGGTCATTTTGACCGTTCGCCACACGCACCGCAGGCCCGAGGCAACATCCGCCTCCACCGCTTCCAGCAGCCCGGTCACCGTGTACATCGCTCGATCGCCCGACACCGGCCGCCACGATGCGGGCACGAAGTCAAACATCGGATCGTTCGCCGACACGTCCAACGTCATCAGCTCAACGGCAATCTGGTCACCGACCACGCGCCACCGACCGTTCAATTCCGCCGCAGTTTCGTCGAAGCGACACACCACGCTGTACACCGGCGTACCCTGACCGTCGGTTCGCGTGATCGTGGCATTGAACGCGCGATCTTCCCACGTCCCGTCGAGGATGATCGCATCCAGCCGCCACCAGGGAGAAACCTCCGAACGCAACAGTGCCATCAACGCCGTAACCATGCGCACGGGCACACCACGCTCCGACACATCCGCGGTCCCTCGCAACCAGGTCACAATCGAACGCTTGTCCGGCATCGGCGGCGCATCAAATTGAATCACCAGCGATTCAATCGACGCCAGTCCGTCCCCGACAACGACATCCGTCGCCGTGGCCGACGACATCGTGCGATGCGGTTCATCCTCATGCGGCGTGTCAACCGTCAGCGCATTCCATGTCAACGGTACGCCAGTGCGCGACTCAAACTGTGCCGGCAGCTGATCCGTCAACCACGCGCTCGCCCGATCAGAACGCGGACGATGCTCCAGGCTCTGATCGCGCGGACGCTGACGATTCACCAGCATCATCATCGCGCCGAGCACGACCACAATCACCACGAATGGAAGGACGCGCCGAATGTTCATCCGTCGTACATCTCATGCACCGAGCGATCCCGCGCCGGCGTTCGCCGTCGTCGTGCCATGATCGCTCGAAGACCCGCGACCGAACCCCACAGATTCCACGCCGCAAAGACAAAGGCCCAAAATGGTACCAGCGGAGCGATATACGTCGTATCCCGAACATCCCAGATACCGAGGACGAGCAGGCCCACGCCACACAAAATCCCCATGATGAAGTACACGAGATCACCCAGCGCGCCCGCGATGAACTTCAGCACAATGGCGATCACGAACCCGATGCACGCCCCGCGCATCAGCCAGGCGAAGTACACCCACAATGGCACCGTCTGCCCCGATGAATTCGTCGTCTGGAGATTCAGATAAAACCCGAAGTACGCGAACAGCACCGCGCTCACGATCATGAAGAACATGTCGTAGCCCGAATCGTTGTCGCGCGCCGCCGCGTGCTGTGGCATCGTCTGTTGCATCACTTCACGTCCTTGAGCGCAATCGCCGTGTGTTCCTTCGCTGCAATCAACGCGGCCTCGAGCACGCGCTGCGTCTGGTATGCATCATCGAAGTCAGGCAACGTCACCACAGGCTCTTCGCCGCCCAGTTCGAGCAGTATGTCCGACGCCTGCGACACGAATCCGTGTTCATACCCGATCAGATGTGCCGGTGGCCAGTACGCCTCCACATAAGGATGCACGCCCGGCGTCGTACACAACACCCGATTCCAACCCTGCAGCGCCGGCTCCAGCGTGTCATCCCACCACATCAGTTCATTCATCCGCTCGAAATCAAAGGAGATTGATCCCAGTTCACCGTTGATTTCGATCGTGTTGCGATTCTGATTGCCTGTCGCCAGCCGTGCCGCTTCGAAGCTTCCCACCGCACCGCCACGAAACGATGCGAGAAACAACAGCGCATCATCCACGGTCGAACGCTTCGAGGACTTCCCCGGTCGTCCCGTCCGTGGGTTGACCACCGCGCGATTCCGGATGAACGTGCGATCCACCGCGCCGTGGACCGTGACGATCTCATCGCCGGTGATGAATCGAGCCATGTCGATGATGTGCGCGTTGAGATCACCGTGCGCGCCGCTCCCCGCGAGCGACTTGTCATACCGCCACGACATCGGCGTCTCGTGTCGCCCCCAATCCTGAAGGTACTGCGCGCGAACGTGATAGATCGTGCCGAGCCGGCCATCCGCCACCATGCGATGCGCCATCGCCACCGCAGGACATCGTCGGTAGTTGAACCACACGCTCGTCCGGACACCGCGGCGCTTCGCCTTGCGCGCGGCATCGCGCATCTCACGTGCATCATCGAGTGTGCCCGCAAGCGGTTTCTCGCACGCAACGTGTTTGCCCGCTTCGAGCGCTGCGATCGACTGTTCGGCATGAAGGTGGTTCGGCGTGCAGATGTCGACGAGATCAACTGCGTCATCATCCAACACACGCTGAAAGTCAGTCGTCGCGTGCGTCCAACCCCATCGCGATGCGAACGCCCCGGTCGCCTTCGCATCCCGCGCGCACACCATGTGCATCTGCGCAGCCACCGGCAATCGCTCGAAGAATCGATTCACGCACAGCCACGCATTCGAATGCGCTTTGCCCATGAACTTCGAACCGATCAAGGCCACATGCAACGGTTGAGCCATCGTGGAGCTTCGCCTCCTGCAATCCACCGACGCGAGTCTAGGCGCACGCCGAACACGCGCCAAACGGCGCATGACCTTACAATAGCCGCCTTCAGGAGAACCACCATGTCCATCGCCGCCGTCAATCGTCGCCAGTTCTGCCTCGCCACGGCCGCCGCAGTCCTTATGCCCGCACCGACGCTGGTGGCGCGACGCCGTCAGGATGCCGGCCTGCAGATCATCGAACTCCGCGAGAACGTCTGGGCCATCACCGGCGGTGGCGGCAATTCATTGCTCATGACCTCCGATGCCGGCCCGGTGCTCATCGACACCAAGGTCGCAGACGTCGCGTACGCACTTGCCGACACGGTCCGTACGACGCTCGATGGGCAGACGGATGATCTCACCATCATCAACACCCACCACCACTACGATCACGTTGGCGGCAACTTCGCCTTCCAATCCAGCCCTGCGCACATCGACATCATCGCCCACCAGAATCTCGCCGCTCGCGTCCCCGCCACAATCGACGATCGCATCAAACCCGCGCTCGCGCGCATGGCCGGCCGCGCTGAAGGTGATGAGCGCACGAAGATCATGGACCAACTCGATGCCATGAACCCGCGCAACATCGCGGCGACTCACGCGTACGAAAAGGCCATGACGCTCGACCGTGGCAACGCGACGCTGCAATTGCATCATGCGCACAACGGGCACACCGACAACGACACGATCATCTATCTCGAAGAGCACAACGTCCTGCATATGGGCGATCTGATGTTCCATGAACTGCATCCGTTCATCGATCGCCCTGCCGGCGCAAACACCATGCTCTGGCAGCAGTTCCTTGCCAAAGCCATGGATTACTGCGATGCCGACACCATCGTCATCCCAGGCCATGGCGACATCACCGATCGCTCAGCGATCCCCATGATGATCGAGTACTTCGATGTGCTGCGCGATACCGTGCGTGATGCCATCGCCGCCGGCAAGACGCGCGATGACATCAGCGCCATGACACCCGACGTTTTCGCGTCACGTGGATTTGAGCGCATGATGCCCGGCTGCCTTGGCAGCATGTACGACGAACTCAACGACAAGTGATCCGACGACCTACTCGCTCGCGAGTTCATCCACCGATGGACACGTGCAGTGCAGGTTGCGGTCACCGTACGGATTGTCCACACGGCCGACGTGCGGCCAGAACTTGGACTCCCGCAACCATGACGCCGGGAACGCCGCCTGTTCGCGTGAGTACGAATGCGTCCACTCGTCCGCGGACACCGCCGCCATCGTGTGCGGGGCGTTCTTCAGCGGATTGTCCGACGTATCCGATGTACCCGCTTCGATCGCCGCAATCTCCGCGCGGATCGCAATCAACGCATCGACGTACCGATCCATCTCCGCCTGCGATTCCGATTCCGTCGGCTCGATCATCAGCGTACCGGGCTCCGGCCACGACATCGTCGGGGCATGGAATCCGAAATCCATCAATCGCTTTGCCACATCATCGATCTTGATCCCGACCGACTTGTCATACGGACGCAGATCAATGATGAATTCGTGCGCAACGCGCTCGTTGCGACCTGAGTACAACTCGGCATAATGACCGTGCAGACGCTTGAACATATAGTTTGCGTTCAGGATCGACACCTTCGACGCATGCGCCAGACCATCCGCACCCATCATCGCGATATACAGATAGGAGATCGGCAGGATCAACGGACTGCCCCACGGCGCCGCTGACACCGGACCGATTGCCTTCTCACCTGCTGTCCCCGGCGACGTCACCGGATGCCCCGGCAGATAGTCAACCAACTGCGGCGCGACACCGATCGGACCCATCCCGGGACCACCGCCACCGTGCGGAATGCAGAATGTCTTGTGCAGGTTCAGGTGACAGACATCCGCACCGAAGTCCCCCGGTCGACACAAGCCGACCATCGCGTTCATGTTCGCGCCGTCGAGATACACCTGACCACCGTGCTCATGCACGACCTCGCAGATCTCGCGAATGCCCTCCTCGAACACGCCGTGCGTGGATGGATACGTCACCATCAGGGCGCCGAGTCGATCGGCGTGCTTCGCCGCCTTTTCGCGCAGATCGTCGATGTCCACATCGCCATGCGCGTTGCACTTGATCGCCACAACATCGAAACCTGATGCGATCGCACTCGCGGGATTCGTCCCGTGCGCTGACACGGGAATCAGACACACCGTGCGCTGCGTATCGCCACGGTCATCGTGGTACGCGCGGATCGCGCGAAGCCCCGCATACTCGCCCTGCGAACCAGCGTTCGGCTGCAATGACACTGCCGCGAAACCCGTGATCTCCGCCAGATCCGACTCCAGACGACGGAACAACTCCGCGTAGCCCGTTGCCTGCTCCGTCGGCGCGAACGGATGCATGTTCGCCAACTCCGGCCACGTCACTGGCATCATCTCAGTTGTCGCATTCAGCTTCATCGTGCACGATCCCAGGGGAATCATGCTGTCTGCCAGCGACAGATCTCGCGACTGTAATCGCGCGATGTACCGAAGCATCTCCGTCTCGCTGTGATGACGATTGAAGACCTCGTGCGTCATAAAGTCTGATGAACGCTCGAACGGCGCATCCACGATCGGCTCGCCCGTCAGCAAATCATCGACCGATGTCGAGACCGGGCCACGACCGCACGCCGAAGCCACTGCATCGAGGATATCACGAACGAGATCGCGATTCGTCGTCTCGTCGAACGACACGCCAATCGTGCCATCGGCGAACTCGCGCAGGTTGATCCGCCGATCACGTGCGGCATCGATGATCGCGTTCGACAGGCCGCCATTCGGACGGAATCGAATCGTGTCGAACCAGTTCTCGTTCAGAATTTCCTGATCGAGCCGGCGAAGGCCGTTGACCAGCGCCGTTGTGTAGGCGTGCACACGCTGCCCGATGCGACGTAGTCCCTTCGGCCCGTGATAGACGCCGTACATCGATGCCATGATTGCCAACAGCACCTGCGCGGTGCAGATGTTGCTCGTCGCGCGCTCACGCTTGATGTGCTGTTCGCGCGTCTGGATGGCCATGCGATACGCTTGATCACCATGCATGTCCTTCGACACGCCGATCAACCGGCCTGGCATCTTTCGCACGTGTTGTTCATAGGTGGACAGGAAGGCCGCGTGCGGACCGCCGTAACCCATCGGGACGCCGAACCGCTGCGAGGAACCGATCGCGATGTCCGCGCCCCACTCACCCGGCGGCGTGATCATCGTCAGCGCCAGCAGATCCGTTGCCACCACGACCATGCCGCCAGCATCGTGCGTCGCCTTCGACACATCGCGCCAGTCACGAATCGCGCCGTCCGTCGCCGGATACTGCAGGAGTACGCCAGCCGCCGTGGTGTCCACGGTCGTGGCAATCTCCGCAGCAGGCACCACGACAATCTCCACGTCCATAACGCTCGCGCGCGACTGCACGACGGCAATCGTCTGCGGGTGACAGTCATCCGCGACGACAAAACGCGTACGTCCTTTGCGCTCGCCGCCCGTGATGCGCAGACACATCGTCATCGCTTCCGCGGCTGCAGTCGCTTCATCAAGCAACGATGCGTTCGCAACGGGAAGACCGGTGAGATCACTCACCATCGTCTGAAAGTTCAACAGCGCTTCGAGTCGCCCCTGCGCGATCTCCGCCTGATACGGCGTGTACTGTGTGTACCAACCCGGGTTCTCCAGCACGTTGCGCAACACCACCGCCGGCGTCACGGTGCCGAAGTACCCCATTCCCAGACACGAACGGAACACCGTGTTGCGCTGGGCGATCGATCGGAACTCGTCCAACGCGTCCTGCTCGGTCTGCGCGGCCGGCAGACGCAACGGACGATCCAGTCGAATCGATGCCGGCACCGCCTGATCGATCAGCTCATCCAGCGAGCGACAGCCGATCACATCGAGCATCGCGCGGATCTCATCATCATCCGGTCCGATGTGGCGATCGACGAAGCGATCCGATGGGTCCAGACATTCCCAGCGACGGTCCGCCGACATCTCGATCGGACGGTCTGGAGAGAGGGATGCGGGGCTCGTCGGGCGGGGTTCGATGGTCGCAGTCCGATCAGAGGTCATCTGGGGGGAGGTCCTTGGAGGATCTGCCCCCGGCGGTCGACGCTCGTGCTGTCAACGGTCTAGCATGTTGGGTCGAATACCGGTGAGGCAGAAGGTGTTCCCACTATATTCCTCGCCCTACCGCCGAGCAACGAAGAGTGCCCGGACCGGTAAGCTTGT
>JBCCFX010000042.1:0-21651 GCA_039029515.1 Planctomycetota bacterium | reverse complement strand
GAACAATCAGTTCTTTGGCAACATTCAGACGTATCCGGGCGTGGAAGGTCGGTTCAACCTTGGTCTGGATACTGAAAATGGCATCGTGATTGCGCCGGGCGATGATGAGCAGCGGATCTTCACGTTCCGCGGTGGTCCGCCGCAGCGGCTCATGGACTCAGGCGTCCCCGCGATTGTCGAAGGCGTCGAGATTGCACCGCAGCACGGTGTGAACAGTCGGCTTGACGCGATCGATGCACGCATCGCTCGACTCGAAGCGCTCCTTCGTAAGTTGGCTGACAACAATCGCTGAAACCTATCCTCCGTTTCGATCGGCTTGATGAAAGCGCCCGTCTGATCCATACGCGAGGATCAGGCGGGCGTTTCTCATGGATGCCATCCGGGAATATCGAGTTTCAGTTGACAACGACGCGACCTCGGGTCAAGCTCAATCAACGCGCAAGGCTGACGGCGCGATGTTCACCCTGATAACCCTCTTCCCATGTTGGGAAGATACTTCCACAGGGGCGGGCTCGACGGGAGCAGATCGGGAGGGGACTCCCTTCGAGCACCGATCGGCCCGTTCTCTGTTTTTGGGGCTGTGTACATCCCTCGGCAGGAGCGATGTTGTCGGTCACTCATGCCTGGAGGCACCGTATGCCATCGCTTCAACGCATCGTGTCGTGGATGCTCATCGCGGTCACGGTGATGATTGCAACTGCCGCCGCTGATGATAAGGCGTTGACGAGTGCGCCGCATCAGGATGTTGACGCGATACGCGTGCTCGTGTTCTCGCGGACTCAAGGCTATCGGCACGCGTCCATTCCGGATGGTATCGCCATGATGGGGCGACTCGCCGAACGACACCATGCACGGCTCCGTTGCACTGAGGATGCAGGGATGTTCACTGAGGATGCGCTCGCGCCATTCAACGTGATCGTGTTCCTCAACACGACAGGCGATGTGCTCAATGATGAACAGCAGGCAGCGCTGCGTCTACACCTCGAAGGCGGCGCGGGTTTCGTGGGTATTCATTCAGCGTCAGATACCGAGTATGACTGGCCGTGGTATGGCGAACTTGTTGGCGCGTATTTCAAGGGTCATCCGCCCGTGCAGCCGGCTACGATGAACGTCGAGTCGGACGTGCACCCATCGACGAGTCATCTCGCTGCGACATGGGCGCGGACAGACGAGTGGTATGACTTTCGTGCGAATCCGCGTGACGATGTCACCGTGCTGCTCACCGTCGATGAATCAACGTATGCCGGCGGCGGTATGGGCGAGGATCATCCGATCTCATGGTGTCATGATCGTCTGGGCATTCGATCGTTCTACACCGCGATCGGGCACACGTCGGCATCGTATGAAGAGCCGGCATTCCAGCGTCACGTCTGGGGAGGAATCGCGTGGGCTGCAGGCACGTCCGGACGACCGCCCGCATCACAACCTCACAGGTGATGACCATGCTGCTGTCGGTACAGGTCAACGTAGAAGTCGACGAGTTTGCGTCCATCGATATCGCGCGTTCGCGCGTGGAGGAAGCCAAACTTCTCGAAGAGTGCGATGGCCGGGGCGCGCTCGATGCGGACATCCAGCACGACCTTCAGGTATCCCTTTTCCTGACAGAATCCGAGTGCCTGCGCCATCAACTTGGTGCCAACCCCTTTCCGGCGAAAGCGGCTGTCGACGCGAAGCCGACGAACTTCAGCGGCATTTGAGGCCGCGCGCTGGACGCCGATCATCCCGATGACTTCATCGTCATATCGCGCGGTCCAGAGGCTGCTCGCGCCGTCGTCACTGAAGTAGGCTTCCTGGACGTTATCAATATCGGCACCAGTGTCATTGCCGTGCGTCTGGCGCTCGAGGACACCTTCTTCGTAGAGACGGATGATCGAAGGATGGTCGTCCGCGGTCGCGACATCAATTCGGACCTGGTCGAGATTCAGGATGTGAGGAGAATCAGGCATCGGTCGAGCGTGCGTCATGTGCGAGGCAATTCGAGCCACGTCAGCTCGTCAGTTGCGACGTCAAGCAACGCCACAGTATACCGGTTGGCCCGATGCAGCGCTCCGGGGTTGATCACGCGGGTCTTGCCTTCGCGATCGTCGCGGGCGACATGTGTATGTCCGTGCAGGAGATAATCGACTTGTTCGTCCATGGCCTCAGACACAAGGCCATTCTCATGGCCGTGCGTGTACGCGACGACTTTGCCGTCGATGTGCAGTCGGCCGATCGGATGGTCGACCTGAATATCGAGCGATTGGGCGTAGCGCGTCATACCGGCAACGTCGAAGTCGCAATTCCCGAATACGAGGCGCGCGGGGTGGCCGGCAAGTTCATCGATGACGACATCGGTTTCGAAATCGCCGAGGTGAATGAGAACATCGGCGTGTGCATCGAGGAGCATCCGAACGGCAGTTGCCGTTCGTTCCGCACGTCCATGTGAATCCGCAAGTAGTCCAAGGCGCATCCGTGTCCTCAACTCCGTCCTGGCGTGGTCAGTTCAGCGCGCGGTCGAACGAGATCGCGCATGTACTGCTCATATTGCTGGCGAAACTCCACCATATCTTCGGTGAAGTACGCCTGAATCAGCCACGGCCCGGTTCGTGTGTCGAGTCCCGAGAAAGATCGTGATGTGCTTCGGCGTGCTTCAGCGCCCATGAGCCGGCCGACAAGCTCCCCGTTTGCGGCGTCGTTCAGCGCTTCTTCCAGTGCATCGCGGTAGGTGCCGTCGTCATACTCGACGAGGAATCTGGTGAGCGCCCACACCTGTGCGTAGTACGTCAGAAGTCGATTCTTGCCCGTGGCAAGAAAATCCTGAGGCGAGTTCGAAAGCAACTCGCCAAGCGGGATCAGTCGATCTTCGCGGACCGCGCGAGCCAGTTCGCGGCGACGTTCCGGATTCACCCGTGGTATGAAGATGAAGCCTTCAGGAGTGGTTCGAAAGCCCTCCATATACGTGGCGATGCCTTCTTCAAGCCAGATCGGCAACTGATGCCGGAACGTCTTCTGTGTGTATTGATGCCAGCCTTCATGGGCAGCGATGGCCAGCGTGTCGTGCGGGTTGCCTTTGCGGTAGTCGATGAAATACAGCACGGCGATGCCACGTGTCGCGAAGCCACCACGGCCGAGGTTCATGAATTGCCCCGCTTGCTGCGGTAGCACTTCCCAGGTTTTTAGGCGCCATTCGCGACGATCGGCAAAGATGTACGTTTCGAATCGGCCGGTCGGCGGGGGAAGTTTGGCCAGCGTGGACCGGTAGTGCTGGAGGGCGCGCTCAAAGAACGATGGAAGTACATCAAGAACGCGCGGGTCTTCGATCGTTGTATGGACGTCGTAATGCGGTGTCGCGATGACGAGTCCGTTGAGCTCGCGCCATTGCCACGGTGTGGTCTGGAATTGAATCTCAGTTTCGGGCGCTTCCGGCGTGACCACGGTCTCGCTGGCGACCGCGCCCATTGGCGTGAATGAACTGTTACCTAGGGCGTGCGGTTCATCCGCGACATAGATCGGACGTGACTGTTCTGCGCATGATCCGACGCTGAACGCCGCGCCAGCGATGGTGGCGACGAGAAGCGTGGTCTGCCATCGAGCGTGCCTGAGTCTGCGGAGCATGTATGAACGTCCTCGGTGCGGGTCGCGCGGCGCGACTCAGTGTTCGTCAATCGCTGTCAGCGCATCACGCGCTGTGGTGAGCGCCTGCTCCGCTTCGGCAAGCTGGTCACGGGATTCCTGCACCATCTTCTCAGGTGCCTTCGCAACATACGCTTCATTATTGAGCCGTCCCTGAAGCTGGGCGACCTTCTTGTCGAGGCGATCGATCTCTTTCTGAAGCCGTTGTTTCTCGGCATCGACATCCGCCTGATCCATCAGATCGGAGACGATGACTTCGTGGCCTTCAAACATGAAGGCGGCCGCATCAGCCGGTCGATCGCCGATCAACTCCACGGACGAGAGCTGCGCCAGCGTGGGAACGATCTCGCCGGCTTCATGAATAAGGTCTAGAATCGGCTGCGGACCCGCGAACCGAATCGGTCGGCCGGGCTTGACGTTGCGTTCACCGCGCAGTGCTCGAATGGCCTCGACGAGCGCCTGAATGCGCTCGAATGTCGTGACCGCTTCATCGTCATCGACGCGGCATGCGATATCGGGCCACGCCGCCTGCCCGAGGATGTCGGACGTCGGCAGGGCAATGCCGTCCATGCCTGCCGGCCCGGCGTTCTGTACCGCAGGCCACAGCGTCTCGGTCACGTACGGGCAGATGGGATGCATCAGGCGAAGCGTTGCGTTGAGCACGGTTCGAAGCACGTGCTGTTGCAGCGGCGATTCGCCCACGGTCGGCTTGATCGCTTCGAGGTACCAGTCGCAGAACTCTCGCCAGATGAAATCGTACATCGCTTCCGCGTACCGATTGAACTGGTACGCAGTCGTGGCATCTTCGACATCATGCAGCGTGCGGTGCAGGCGGCTGATGATCCAACGATCCACCAGAGACATCGAGTTCTTCCACTCGCTTTGGGGTGGCGTCGTCGCATCGGTCGTGGTGATACGAGTCAACGCGAAGCGCGAAGCATTCCAAAGCTTGTTGGCGAAATTTCGTCCGAGGTCAAACTTACGCGAGGTATTACGTGCAGCAGGCAGAGGATTGCCGGCGCTGTCGTTTTCATCCGCGCCTGTCAGCAGGCCGTAGAGCGTCAGCATCTGCTTGCCGCACTTCGGGCATGACTGATGCGGGGCAGCAACGCGATACCCGGCCGAGCTTGTGACTTCCTGTGGCGTGAACGTCGCGCCGCAATGCGGGCAAAGCGTGTCGACCGGCAGGCGGCAATCCTGCGTTGTGGTCGCCATCTGAGCTAATGCGAAGCGCAACGCATCGGCACCATGCGTGAGCACGATGTCGCGCGGATCCACGCCATTGCCAAGTGACTTACTCATGCGCTGGCCGTGGCCGTCCTGCACCATCGGGTGAATGTACACGTGGCGAAACGGCAATCGACCATCGCGGAAGTAGCGGTTGAACATCACCATGCGGCTGACCCACAACGTGATGATGTCGCGGCCTGTGCTCAGGACCGCGGACGGATTGAACGTGTCCAGGAGCGCGTCGCCTTCGGGGATCTCACTCGGAAACGCATCCGGCGCCGGCCATCCCATCGTGGAAATCGGCCACAACGCTGAGGAGAACCACGTGTCGAGCACGTCCGGATCCTGTGCGTAGCCGGATCGTTCGAGGTACGCGATCACCTCGCTGTCATCGTGACTACGAACGCAGATCGACCAGGTCAGCGGATCGTTGGCATCATGTGCATGGGCTCGAACCTGAATTGCGAGTCGGTTGTCATCGGCCCAGGTGCGAAGTTGGTCGCGAATCCGATCGGCATCGGTGTTGAGCGTCTCGCCTTCCGCCATCGCCCAGACAGGAATGCGGTGGCCCCACCAGAGTTGTCGGCTGATGCACCAGTCGCGCAGGTTGTCATGCCACGCCTGATACATCTTGGCGTAGCGCGGCGGGAAGAATTCGAGTTCGCCGTCGCCCTGACGTCGCGCATCACCGTGCGTGCGGCCGGGCTTGGTGCCGTCGTATTGACCATCAACTTGTGCGCGAGATGCTTCGCCGACCAGTCGGTCATCGGAGACTCGCACGTACCATTGATCGCTCAGGTACGGCTCAATCGGTACATGCGACCGATAGCTGTGGCCAACACTGTGCGCATAGTCTCGTGTCTTTTCGAGATAGCCTCGCGATTGGAATTCGTTGACGACTTTCGCCCGCGCATCCTCACGTGACATGCCGACGAAGATGTGGCCGTCTTCACCGTGTGCAGCGCGTTCCCAACCGTGCTGGTCGGAGATGGATCCATCCGGCGCCATGACGTTTATCACCGGCAGATCATGTCGCGTACCAATGTCCCAGTCATTCGGATCGTGCGCCGGTGTGACTTTCAGGAAGCCCGATGCGATCTCGGCCTTGGTGTCGCCCGATGGCCCGCCGAAGGCAACCGGCAGAACCACATAGTCATCGTGAATGACCGGGATGACGCGGCCGACGATCGGCAACTGCGCGTACAGGCCCTTGAGCGCGGTCGCGCGCGGATCGTCAGGATTGACCGCCACCGCGGTGTCACCAAGGTAGGTCTCGGGTCGCGTGGTGGCGACGGTGACCCATGCAGGATCATCATCGCCATATCCCTCGCCGGATGGCACGGGGTAGCCGCGCGCTGCGAGTTCGGACCACGTGACGGGCGAGGTATCAAAGATGTCGCTCGGATTCGTCGGCGCATGGACCAGCGGATAACGCAGGTACCACATGTGGCCGGCGACTTCCTTCATCTCGACTTCGTCATCCGCGAGCGCGGTCAACGTGATCGGATCCCAGTTCACAAGGCGCTTGCCGCGATAGATCAGGTCGTCACTGAACAGCGTGAAGAATGCTTCGCGGACGGCCGCAGCGCAGACATCATCCATGGTGAAGCGCTGGCGCGACCAATCGCACGAGCAGCCGATGACCTGGAGTTGTTCGGTGATCGTGGCTTCGTATTCGTCCTTCCAGGCTTGTACGCGTTCCACGAACTCTTCACGTTCGAAGTCGGTGCGGCGCTTGCCTTGGGTGAGCAAGCGTTTCTCGACCACGGTCTGCGTGGCAATGCCTGCATGGTCGGTGCCCGGCATCCAGAGTGTGCGGAAGCCTCGCATGCGATGGACGCGGACGAGAATGTCCTGCAGCGTGTTGTTGAACGCGTGTCCGAGGTGGAGCGCTGCGGTCACGTTGGGTGGCGGAATGACGATACAGAATGGCGGACCATCGCCGTTCGGATCAGCGTGGGAGAGGCCGCTGGAATCCCAGCGATCACGAATCGTCCCCTCGGTCTCGCCGGGCGAGTAGGATTTCGGCAGTTCAGGTGGGGCTGTTTCGGCGGTACTCATGATCCGGCCATCATAATGCCCGAGACGACGCGGACACTTCACCATGGCAAGACGATTCCCACAACTCACACGATTCACGCTGGTCGCCATCGGGCTCGCGGGCGCGATTGCATGTGATTCGAGCGATCAGGACCCGGACACAACCACGGCTGCTCCGTCGACGATCGTCCCGGAGGCGGAACGAACTCGAAGCCTCGAAGCGGTCCAGGTCTATCTCGATCAAGGCGATCTTGCGAGTGCCGAGGCCATCCTCAGCCGGTTCGTCGAGAAAGTGGCAGATGATGCTCGTGCATTCGAACTCTACGGCGTGCTCCGTCTGACCGATGCCGCCATGGCGCGAGCCAACGGGCAGGAGCAGGTGGCACGCGAGCGGTTCACAGAGGCGTACACGTGGTATGAGCGAGCGCTCGCGATTCGACCCGACGATGGGCGATTGCATCAGAGTGCGGGCGAGGTCGCGGATGCAGCGGGCGACCTTGAGAACGCTCTGGCGCACTATGAACGTGCGATGGAACTGGACCCCGAAAACGCCAAACCGCCGTTCTTTGCGGCTCAGGTGCACCTGCGCACAGGTGATCCGGATCGAGCCATCGAACTTCTCGAGACCGTACTCGAACTCGATCCATCACAGGCGTACGCGCACGCATCCATGGCAGTGGCGGCGTATCAGCGCGGCGACAATGCGGCAGCCCTCGAATCCATCAGAACAGCGCGCGAGATTGATCCGGCAGATGTCGGCCTTCGCGTTCAGATGGCGCGATTGCTCCGTCAGACCGGGAGCCCGCGAGACGGTCTGGAACTCCTGCTGGGCCTTCCGCTGGCGGAACAGGCGCAGCTGTTCGTGCTTGAAGAAATTGAGATCGGTTACCTGGCGATCAACCGGCCGGCGGATGCGGCGAAGGTCTGGCAGGCCATTCACGCCGTTGATCCCAGTGGCCGTCGCGCATGGTTTGCGGCGGTGCGAGCCGCGACGTTGCACGGACGTGATGGAAACGAAGCGGCGGCGAAGCTCTGGCTGGGAATCGCGGAGCAGCAGGGGCGACGGCCAGAGATCGATGCCGCTCGAAGTCAGATCGAATCCCTGTTTTCCGGAAGGAACAACGACGGTTGATTCGTTGTCTTAGTACATGGCTGGAGGTGGTTCATCCGTTGGTTCGTCCGGCGGATCGAGCCGGGAACCTGCCTCAGACCATGGATCTGGTGCGGCTGACGCATTGATCGAATTCGATCTATTGGCCGTTCGCTGGCGTGTTCGGCGTCGTTGGAGCGATAACAGCAGCAGCAACGTGAAGATCACGATGATCAGAAGCACGATCAGCAGCACCAGGGGGATCATCCGGGCGAGGCTCGACGAATCAACCGGGCTCTCGATGGCCATGAGCAACATGAGGTCTGCAGTATAGGAGGTTCCGAATCCGGACCAGAAGTCGCTGAAGGGCACAACCCGAGGCCTACAGGTCCGGTATGACTATGGGCGGCCCGCAGACGTTCGAAGCGTCACGGTCGCTTGCTTCGGAACTCGAAGAAATGAAGGGCTTTACGTCGAAAGCCGATGGAACACGAGAGAGAACCCTCGGATCTCAGGCATGCGACTGAACAACGCAAGGACAGGTCGAACCACAGATGAAGCTCACTACACCACGCCGTCAGCGTCTTTTTCTGACCTCCTGTGCCGCCGCGATGATCGCGATGCCGGCCCTCGGCCAGGTCGCCACCGTCAGCAACGCAGAAGTGGCTTCTGACCTCTGGTCATCAGCGCTGGATGGACGTCTCGAACGCATCGAGCAGTTCATTGAACGTCAGCCTGATGCTGATGCCAACGAACTTCAGACGCGCGTCGACTCGACGTTGATGCAGCTTCGCGGCAATCGCGAGCGTGCGAACACGGAGCGACTGGAAGCGCGAGCCGAAGCCCATGATGAATTGGTCACGCACATTGAAGGTGACGAGCTGCTGCTCGCGCTCGAATCCGCGATCCGTGTGCAGTCGCGCAGTGTGACCTTTGATGAGGTCTTTGAAGACGCCGAAGTCGATCGCGTCATTTCGATGGCCCGAGCCGAGTTGCCGGGCGTGCTGCGGCAGAACGATTGGCTCTATGCACGCGAACTGCTCTTCTATCTGCGAACGCTCTACGACGACACCGATCGCTACGAAGAGTATGACTACTACAACACTGAACTTGACCGCATCAACAAGCGCGTCACGTTGATCGCTCAATACGCCCCGCGTCGTCTGCACGAGCTTCGCGCTCGTCGCGCTGAACGCCTTGGCGAAGAGGCCATCGGCGAGTTCAATGAAGCAAGCGCGCAGGACTGGACCGAACGCATTGACGGTGTCAGCGAACGCATTCTCCGCAGTTCGCTCGGTAAAGCCGCGGATCACCACGTCGAACAGTACGGCTGGCGACCGCTGCTCGAAGGCGGGCTCGAAGCGATGCGTGTGCTCGCCACAACGCGTGCGCTCGATGAGACGTTCCCTGAACTCGCCGATGCATCGAGTGTGAGTCAGTGGCTTGAAGCCGTTGACAACCTCGACAAGAGTCTGGCGGGGATCGACGATGCGGATCTGAGTGGCCGTATCTTCTCCGCGCTGCTCGATCAGTTGCTCCTGAAGAACGAGAACACGTTGCAGCTTCCGCCGAAGGTGCTGTATCGTGAGTTCGGCGATGGCGCCATCTACAACCTCGATCGCTACACCGAAGTCATCTGGCCGAACGAACTCCGTCGCTTCAATCAGGCGACCGTCGGCAACTTCGTTGGTGTCGGCATCCTCATTCGTCACAACGAAGCGCGCGACATCATGGTGGTCAATCCACTCGAAGGCGCGCCCGCGTATTACTCAGGTGTGAAGCCGGATGACCTCATCGTCAGCGTCAACGGCGAATCAACCGTGGGTTGGAGCCTGAACGACGCGGTGGACCGCATCACCGGTCGCCCCGGTTCCAAGGTCAACCTTGGCATCAAGCGGGATGGCATTGATGGCGTTCTGGAAATCGCGATCAAGCGCCAGGTGATCAAGATCCGGTCCGTGAAGGGCTGGTGGAAGGAAGGCCTGGACGCGAGCGGTTCGCCGGAATGGAACTGGTTCATCGATCCGGACACGCGCATCGCGTACATCCGCCTGACGCAGTTCACGGACGATACGTACGATGACCTCCGGGCGGCAGTTGCCGAAATCAGCAAGCACGGAAACCCGAACGGCCTGATTCTCGACCTCCGATTCAATCCAGGCGGTCTTCTGACGTCTGCAATTGATGTCTCCAACCTCTTCGTGAAGCGCGGCGTCATCGTGTCCGGCGAAGACAAGGATGGCAATAAGGCGTGGCCTGATCACCGTGCGCGTCCCGGGCTCGCAGAACTGCATGGTCTGCCCACGGTGGTGCTGATCAACCGAGGTTCGGCGAGCGCAAGTGAAATCGTGTCGGGCTGTCTGCAGGCGCACAGCGCAGCGGTCGTCGTTGGTGATCGCAGCTTCGGCAAGGGAAGCGTGCAGACCGTGCATCCGGTCACTATGGATGCCAAGCTCAAGTTGACGACGCATTACTATCGTCTGCCTTCCAGCGATGATGGCCGTACGCCGGGCCGCTTTGTGCATCGTCGTGATCACGCACATCTCGAAGATGAGTGGGGCGTGATCCCCGACATCGAAGTCAAGATGTCGGATGATCAAGTGCGCATGGCGCTCGAACTTCGTCAGGAATCTGACCTGATTCCGGAGAACGATCAGGGCGAACTCGATCCGAATTCCGATGAACGTCCGGATGTGAGCGATCTGCTCACCGATGGTCTTGATCCGCAGTTGGAGACCGCGTTGCTGATTCTGCAGGCGCAAGCCCTCGCCAACTTCGGGAGTGACGATGAACGCGTCACCATGCGACAGTCCGAGCGTTGAGCTCGATATCGCATCCAACGACATTACCATGACATGAAAGCGGCTCCGTCCTTCGGGACGGAGCCGTTGTCGTTTGCAGTATCAGATGAGCAGGATCAGCGTGCGTCGGCAAGCATCGTGCCGGACGCCATCGCGGGCTGATCGAGGCCGAATGCGCTCGCGACCTGGGTGTTCGGAACCTCGGTCGAGGTCAACACGGTGTTCAGGGTGACTTCGTACTGAGATCGTGCAGACGTTGTGCATCCGGTGAGCGTGCAGCACAGCGCGGCGGATGTCATCAGCGCGACCACGAAGCCTCGTCGGTCGTTGGTTGTCGAGCGTCGTCGCAGCATGGCGTTGGCTCCAATGGCCTCCAACCCATATGTGTACAGAACAAATGACACCCTGGATTGCCAGCGTGAACCCAAGTTCCGAGTCGGGTGAGACCGCACGGATCGTGTGCATCGGGAAAACCCTGCCCGATCCATATAACCGGACCCTGATCGATGGCCTCGTATTCCATCACATGAGGGGAATGGAATCCGTACACTGCTGGTCCCATCTTCGGGAACTCGTGGTGCAGAGGAGTCCGTTATGCAGAAGAAGATCCTCGTGATGTCGATTTGTGCGGCCGGCGCATGCGTTCTCGCCGGCATGGTTGCCAATCCGGAGGCAGCGCCAGCGCAGGATCGTGCGATGCACAAATTTGGTCTCGCCGAACCGCTGGACAAGCGCGAAGGCACCGTCAGGCTCGCGACCTACAACATGCTGAACTTCTTCGACAGCGTTGACGATCCCACGTTGCAGGGTGAATTTGATGACGCCGGCATGATCACCGACGAGAAGCGATGTCAGAAACTCGCTGACGCAATTCGTGCGATGGATGCCGACATTCTTGCGCTGCAGGAAATCGAATCGCTCCAGGCGATCGAGTGGTTTCGCGACACCTATCTCACGGATATGGGATACGACCATGTCGCATCAATCGATGTCGGTTACAAGCGCGGTGTCGAGAATTCAGTGCTGAGCCGATTCCCAATCACGAATACGAAGGTGTGGCTCGATGAATCTCTGGACGATGTTCAGCGCATCGGGCCGGGGTGGGACGAGGTGCCGGAAGATTCCCAGCAGGGCCTTGAGTTTCGTCGAAGCCCGCTGATGGTTGATGTCGCCATTCGTGACGACTACACGCTCACTGTCTTCTGTGTGCACCACAAGTCAGGCGGCCTGCGCACGATGTGGTGGCGCGAAGCCGAAGCGTTGCAGATCATGGAGTACATCAACGACATCGAAGAACAGGATCCTGCACGGAACATCGTGGTCATGGGTGACTTCAACAGCGCGCCGTGGGACAAGTCGATTCGTGTGTACACGCAGGCGGGCATGGTCGACACCCTTTCACACCGCATAATCCCTCGATGGAAGGATGCTGACCCGACCGAGCCAGACTTGTACAAGACACACGAGTCTGGGCGAACGCTCGACTACATTCTCATGAACTCGGCTGCACATCGTGAACTTGTTATTGGTTCGCCGCATGTGTACGGCACGTTATCGCCGCCGGATTCCTACAACTGGCGTAAGGATCCACATCCCGAGGGATACGCGAGCGATCACTATCCGGTCATCGTCGACATTCGCCCAGAGGATCGACTCTGATGACATCACAAGCTTCTCGTCGGGCCTTCCTCGCTGCGGGGGGCAGCATTGCGGCATGGGCGGTCACCGGCGCTCAGGCCCAGGATGATGCGCCAGCCACCATCGATGATCTGCAGAACGCATCGCTGGATGCCGCCCCGGAGGCAATGAGTGGAGGTCTGACACCGCGCACGATCGAGGAAGCGGAAAAGCTCGCGGGCGTCCGGTACACCGCCGATGAACGCCGGCAGATCCTCGCGACGATCGAGAATGACATCGAGTGGTTTATCAAGCGGCGCGCGGTTCGATTGCCGAATGAGCTCGCGCCAGCGCAGACGTTTGATCCCCGCCTTCCTGACGTGAAGTACGAACTCAACGAAGCACCTTCGACGTTCAATATTCCCGAACGTGTCGCGCTCCCGGTCGAAGAAGCGGATATCGCGTTCGCGCCAGTGACGACGCTTGCTTCATGGATCAGGAATCGCCGGATCACGAGCCGCGAACTCACACGGTTGTATATCAGCCGGCTGAAGCAGATCAATCCAGCCCTGAAGTGTGTGGTGTCGCTCCTCGAAGAATCGGCGATGGCGCAGGCAACCGCAGCCGATGATGCCATGGTGCGCGGTGAGTACCGAGGCCCGTTGCACGGGATTCCCTGGGGCGCGAAAGACCTCTTTGACACCGTCGCCGGACGCACCACCTGGGGCGCGACGCCGTACAAGGATCGGCAGGCCACAAGTGACGCCGCGGTGGTACAGCGGCTTGCGGAAGCGGGCGCGGTCCTGACATCCAAACTCACCCTCGGCGCGCTCGCGTACGGCGATATCTGGTTCAACGGTCGAACGAATAATCCGTTCAATCCTGCGCAGGGTTCGAGCGGCTCGAGTGCAGGTTCTGCGGCGGCGACCGCCGCGGGTCTGGTCAGCTTCTCGCTTGGCACGGAAACGCTTGGATCCATCGTGTCGCCGTGCATGCGTTGTGGTACGACCGGGCTTCGCCCGACGTTCGGTCGTGTCTCGCGCACCGGAGCGATGACGTTGTGTTGGTCGCTCGACAAGGTCGGTCCGATCGCCCGGACGGTCGAAGATTGTGCGCTCATCCTCGATGCCATTTGCGGCGCTGACACGGGCGATCCGTCATCAACAGACATGCCGTTCAGCTTCGACACCAATCGCGATCCCCGCGAACTCGTCGTGGGCTACAACCCCGCCTGGTTCGATCAAGGCAGCGATCTGGATCGTGCTACGCTTGACGCTGCCCGTGCGCGCGGTATGCAGCTTCGCGAGGTCAATCTCCCCGATTGGCCGTACGACGGTCTGCTTCCGATTCTCATGGTTGAAGCGGCCTCAGCATTCGAAGATCTGACGCTCTCAGATGAAGATGATGAACTCGTCTGGCAGGATGACGCCGCATGGCCAAACCTGTTCCGCGCTGCACGATTCACCAGTGCCATCGAGTACGTGCAGGCAAATCGATTCCGACGCATGGTGATGCGGATGATGCACGACGTGATGGCTGATGTGGACGTCATTCTCGCGCCGTCATTTGCCGCGGGACTGCTGCTGATTACGAACAACACTGGTCATCCGTCATTGACGCTGCGCACGGGCTTCAGCGACAACGGTTCGCCGTCCGGCATCACGTTGATCGGCAAGCTGTACGACGAAGGGACGCTATGTAACGCCGGCATCGCGCTTGAGCAGGAGCTTGATGTCTGGCATCGACGACCCGAGCTGGGCTGACGACGAGGTTCAACGTCGCGCTTCGAGTAATCGGGCGGCTTCCTGCACATCCTTGTCGCCGCGACCCGACACGTTGATCACGACGATCGCATCGCGCGGCATGGTTGATGCACACTGGATGGCACCCGCGATCGCATGTGCCGTCTCCAGTGCCGGGATGATGCCTTCCAACTCGGACATCAGGCAAAATGCATCGAGAGCATCGTTGTCCGTCACGGTGTCATACGTCACACGCTCGGTGTCTTTCCAATAGGCATGTTCCGGGCCGACGCCCGGATAATCCAGTCCTGCCGAACACGAATGCACGGGCGCGGTCTGGCCGAAATCATCTTGCAGCACATAGCTCATCGAGCCATGCAATACGCCTGGTGTGCCGTGCGACAGCGGGGCGGCGTGGTCACCGACGCGGTCTGTTCGACCGCCGGCTTCGATGCCGATCAACCGGACATCGGCATCGTCGACGAACGGATAGAACATGCCCGCAGCATTGGATCCTCCACCGACACACGCGATCACAACGTCGGGCAGTCGGCCGCAATCTTCAAGGCAAGAGGCTCGAGTCTCTGTTCCGATGACGGCCTGGAAATCGCGCACGATCTTTGGGAAGGGATGCGGACCAACGACTGATCCGAGAATGTAGTGCGTGCTCTCAACTGAACCCATCCAGTCGCGCATCGCTTCGTTGGTCGCGTCCTTCAGCGTTCGAGATCCGCTCTCGACGACATTCACCTGGGCGCCGAGCAACTTCATGCGGAACACATTGAGATTCTGACGCCGAACATCCTCAGCGCCCATGTACACCTCGCACGTGAGCCCGAATCGAGCGCACGCGGTGGCGGTCGCTACACCATGCTGGCCGGCGCCGGTTTCCGCAATCACGCGCTGTTTACCCATGCGCTTCGTCAGCAGGGCCTGGCCGATCGTGTTATTGATCTTGTGTGCGCCGGTATGCGCGAGATCCTCTCTTTTGAGATAGATCTGTGCACCGCCCGCGTGTTCGGTCAAGCGATCCGCGCGGTGAAAGCTCGTCGGTCGGCCAATGAACGTGCGCTGAAGCTCTCGGAGTTCTGCTTGAAACGCCGGATCAATCCTCGCTTCCGCGTAGGACTGTTCAAGTTGCTCAAGCGCGACCATCAGCGTCTCGGGAACATAGCGTCCGCCGAATTCGCCAAAGTGTCCATGTTGATCGGGTGCATGTGAAAGCGTGGTCATGTATTCAGGATAGGTCGATCACGGCATCGAATCGAGGCGGCGCACGTTTACACACCTTCCGCCTGGACCGCCGGCATCGCGACCGGAATCGTGCAATGGAACACGGCACCCGTAGTTCGTCCCGCTTCGGCTCGAAGCTCGCCACCCATGCCGTGAATGAGCCGCTGGCTCACGGCAAGACCGAGGCCCATGCCTTGATCTTTGGAACTGTGGAACGGCTCGAAGATGTGTTCAAATTCAATCGGGTCGATCCCCGGGCCGGTGTCCTCGACCGACAGATCCACGCAGCCATCGAGTTCCGTGGTTGTGACCGTCACCGTCCGGCCATCGCCGTCCTGGCCGCGCCCGATCGCTTCGATGGCATTCTGAATCAGGTTCACCAGCACCTGCTGAAGCTGAATCCGATCGGAGAACACGGGCGGAATCTCGCCAATCTGCCGCGTCTGCACTGTGATGTCTCGCCGGCGAATCTCCGGTTCCATGAGCTCCAGCGTCTGATCGATCAGCTCAGTCAGCGAGAGACTTGTCGGATACGTGGCCTGACGACCGACGAAGCCGCGCACACGTCGAACGATATTCGCGGCACGTTCAATCTGTTCGTTCAGACGACGGAGAGAATCGCGCAACTCGCCGGACTCATCGTCAAGTCCATCGGCAAGGTTCTCGCACGTCTGGGCGAGGTATGAGATTGCACCGAGTGGCTGGTTCAGTTCGTGCGCGAGAACGGCCATCATCTCGCCTGCGGTGTTCAGACGAGCTGAATGTGCCAGTTCAAGTTCCAGTTCGCGCAACTGGCGTTCCCATCGCTTTTCATCCGTGACGTCCATCATGATGCCGTCCCAGATCACCGTCCCATCCGACTCCGTCGCATGCGGCACGGAGCGGCCACGAATCCAGCGAACTTCATCGCCGACCTTCATCCGCATGTCCTCAGCCCACGGCTGCATCGTCGCGGCGGACTCCTGCGTCGTCCGCGACACCAACTCTGCATCCTCAGGCAGCAGCAGATCCCAGACGAGATGAAATTCCTCGACAAGTTGTTCCGGCGTAAATCCAAACAAGGCAACCGAACCGTCGCTGATGAACTCGAAGGACTGCTCGCCTGCAGGCGTTCGGCGGTACCGATAGACCACGCCCGGGATCGTATTGGTGATATCGCGAACGAAATCTCGCGCATCGCGAGCTTCACTTCGTGCGGCCGCAAGTGCAGACCGCGCGAGCGTGACGTCGCGAGCAACGACGAACACATCGCCATCAGGCATCGGGGCGAGGCGAGCTTCAAACTGGCGCGTGGAACCGTCGACGCGCAACTTGTATTCCGTGGTCGCCGCATCGCCGGTGGCGGCAATGTGCTCCATCGCCGCGCGCATGCGTTCCGCGAGAACAGTGGGAAACACCGAATCGATATCCCGACCGATGACGGACGTTGCGGCGTTGAAGAGGTCCTCACGATGATCACCGTAGACCTCGACGAACATGCCTGCGGCATTCAGTCGAAAGCTCAGGTCTTTGGAGAGATCAGACGTCGCAGTGGCCACTGATTCGTGGGCCGATCGCAGTTGCTTGCGCGCATCCATATCCGCGCTGTGTTTACGAATGATCTCGTAATGCGAGTCCTCGTCAGAGGCATCTTCCTTCATTTCGGACGATGCGGTGTGTGGCTCTCCACTCGAGTCTTGACGCCACAGATGACGCGGCAACAGCGCGCCGACAATCGCCGCAATGATGATGGTGAGGATGTAGAGCGGGAATCGGTCGTCGCCCCAACGCGCGATGTCCGCGACAACAGCCGCACCGATGAAAACCACGATCAGGATGATCAATGCGATGAACGAGGCGCGAGATGGAGAAGCAGGCCGTGACATTGGCCGTCCTTCCGGATCAGGAACGCTCCATACGCAGCATACCGTGCTCAGGCGGTGGTGGACGGAGTTTCTCGACAAAGCGTCCGCACGAGGAAGTCGCGCTGCCGGTCCTTGGCATCCGCAGCCATCCGCCCGAATCCTGCGTGCTCATACGGCGCACCGGTCTCGTCATACACCACCAGCTCAATCTGATTCGGGTCGTCATACTGCGCTCGCAGCGCATTGATGAAGACTTCCTGTCCGTCGAATCCGACCCATTCATCGAGGCGGGAGTGGAATGCCTGCATCGGGATCTCTCGCCAGCCGTCGAGTCGCGTCAGCGGATTGTGCGTCTCGATCTCCGTGTCATGTCGATCGCGGAACATTCGACGGCGACGCTGATGATCCCAACTCCCTGTCGTGGCTTCCACGGATGTACACGTAAACGTGTGCGGCGAACACAGACGCGACAACGTCGCCATCCCGCCGGCGGACATGCCACCGATGCCCATACAGTCGGCGTCGAATTCCGACCAGTGTCTAAGATCATCAGCGATTGCATCGATCTCGTTGATCATTCCCAGCACGACGTCAAACGTTCGATCCGGATCCTGAAGGTCCGCGTCAAAGCGCTCGCCATGACCAGGCAGATCGATCGCACATACCGCCACGCCCGCGCGCATCCAACGCAGATAGCGGCCCGGATCAATTTCTTTCTGCACCGTCCGGCCGTGCATCCAGATCATCGTCGGCGCCGGCGTGCCAGCATCCCAGTCGGGGTGCACCATCAGCACCGGCACGGTCCCGCCCACCAGGCGCTCCCATCGCGCATTGGCCGCCAGGGCAGAAGGGAGAGGTCCGTATTGATCGATCGTCGGTGGCTGCATCGGTCGGCATGATAGGACCGCACTCAGAACCTCGCTGGTTGACGCGACCGCTCAGGCCGAGGATTCTGCTTTGATCATGCTGCGTATTCTCGGCGGTGAATTCCGCTCCCGACAACTCGCTTCGCCCCCGGATGAATCCGTGACTCGACCCTTCGCCAGCCGGGCCAAGGAGTCCGTGTTCAATATGCTGCGCGGGTGGTTTGATGATGCGCACGTGCTCGACCTCTTTGCCGGCGTCGGCACAATGGGGCTCGAAGCTGTCAGCGTCGGTGCCGCCTCGGTGCTTCTGGTGGAGCAACATCCGAAGACGTTCGCATTGCTCGAGCAGAACATCGCGTCGCTCGAGTGCGGTGGTCGCGCCATCGCCATGCGAGCTGATGCGCTTGGTCCCACATGTCTTGCTCGCGCGCCGCGTCCGCTCGACATCGTCTTCGCTGACCCGCCGTATCCGCTCATGCGGAAAGCGGAATCCCGGGCGAGCGTCCTTGAGCAACTCGCGCGATGCCGGGATCTCATGAAGGCGGAGAGCTTCCTCGTCCTCCGATCAGACGTCGATCCGGAGGAAGTCTCGCACCGAATCGAGGGCTTCGATGGCCCGGAAATCCACACGTACGGCCGGCGGGGGATGCGAGTCCTGCTTTATCAACCGTCCGCCTCTCAAACGGCCGACATAGACTCAGATGAGACATCGCCTTCAGAGTCGACGTGAACCCGCGCCGGCTTGAATGCAAACGGGGGGGAAGACCACGGACGTATGGCCGACGACGCGCTTCACAACCCAACGAATACGCAACCCGCGCCTCGTGACACTGCGGTCCGTGTTGTGCAGACCCTGAACGATGCCGGTCATACCGCGTACTTCGCGGGCGGTTGTGTGCGCGATCGTCTGATGGGAAATGCACCCAAGGATTACGACGTCGCGACCAGCGCACGCCCCGAGGACGTCCGCCAACTCTTTCGGAACGTGCATAACGTCGGCGAAGCGTTTGGCGTCATGCTTGTGCGCGAGAACGGTCACATCATCGAAGTCGCATCGTTCCGAACAGATGGCATCTACTGCGATGGTCGCCGGCCGGAGAACATCACATTCTCCAGTGCGGAAGAAGATGCCGCACGTCGCGACTTCACCATCAATGGTCTGTTCGAGGATCCGCTCACCGATCAGGTGATTGACTACGTCGGTGGTCGTGATGACCTCGAAGCACGCACCATTCGCGCGATTGGCAATGCGCACATGCGTTTTCGAGAAGATCACCTGCGCATGCTGCGCGCGGTTCGTTTCGCCGCTCGCTTCTCATTTTCGCTGGACGCCGACACTGCCGATGCCATTCGCGCCGGCCGATTGTCACTCGATGGCGTGAGCCGGGAACGTATCGGTCAGGAACTGCGCATGATGATGCTCGATTCCAATCGAGCAGTCGCGGCGTGGGAACTGCAGTACCTCGGACTCGACGCCGTCGTGTTGCACGAAGAGAACCTGACGGTGGCACCGACGCGCCTCGGCCGTTTGCCTGATGACATCGAGTACGCCACCGCACTCGTGGCGTGGATCCTCGATCGACACGCCACGGATTTTGAGGATGAAGTCGATCTCGTGCGACGACTCGACATCCAGAGCATCGTCGCCCAGTGGACTCGCGCGCTCATGCTCTCGAATGCGGAACGCGATGCGGTGCGCCTGTTGCTCCAGACATACCGCGCGGTCCTCGATGACTGGTCGACGCTCGGCGTGGCGGCTCGCAAGCGACTCGCGGCCATCCCGGCGTTTCAGGACACGTTGGTCATCCTTCAGACGGTCGAGCGGCAGCAGTTCGTGGATCGCCGGCGGGAAGTCGTCGAGCTCGCCCGGACCGGCCTGAATCCTGATCCGCTCGTGACGGGAGATGACCTGGTCGACGTCGGCATGACTCCAGGCCCCGACTTCGGCCGGATTCTCGAGGCCGTCTACGACGCCCAGCTCGAAGGCTCGATCCACGACCGTGATGGGGCCATCGCCCTGGCCCGCATCATCGCCGCCACCTGATCTATTCATCGGTTGGAACTTTCCGGGCGTACACGGGTCGAATACAGTACAGGGGTCATGGACCGGCTTCGTCGGGCCGTGATCGAGGCTCATTCTGAATTTCGAGCCGCGTCGCCGAGGCCGTCTGGTTGGATGGACTTCGGACACGCGGAGCTTACGCTGAGGACCATCCCCATGATGAAGCGAACAGGTGCCATCTGGACATGTGCTGCCATGCTCATGACTGTCGGCCTGAACGGGACCGCCGACGCCCAGACCAGCCAGCCCAGCGAATCGGAGAACCGACGATTCACGACCGGCGAAGGCGATCCCAACGATCTCTCGCTCCCGGGCGTCTACGTCATTCCCATGAAGGGCCAGATGGGCACCGACATCCATGAGACCGTCTACGACGAGGAACTCGTGGAAGAGATCAGGAGCCAGAATCCGTCGCTCATCATCTGGGAACTTGAATGCGCTGACCGAGATGACCTCATGCTCACGCGCAGTACCCGAGAAGAGGCATCCCTGCTCGACCTCGAGCAGTACCGGCGAATCGTCACGACCCTCCAGGATGATCTCCGCGAATTCCCGCAGGTCATGTGGGTTCGCGACTCGTGGGGCATCAGCTCCGTCGTCGCGCTGTCATGGCCGGATATGTACATGGACTCCGATGCACGTCTGCTCGGCATTCGCCGTATCTACGAAGCCGCCGCCGGCTGGCAGGATCCTGACGTTCGCGCGAAGATGATCGCGGCGTGGGTCGGCATCGGCAACGGCTTCCTCGAACGCGGCGGCTATCCGATCGAACTCGGCCGCGCCATGATGAACCCCACGCATGTCCTGAGTGCGACGTGGGAAGGCCGGAACGTCAAGTGGTCGCTTGGCGCCGATGGCGAGTACCTCTTTGACGGCAGTGATCAGCGCACCGCGCAGTTCACCGCCAAGACCGCCGAAGACTTCCGCATCAGCGACGGCACCGCCGACACGCTCGATGACCTCATGTTGCTTCTTGGCTACCGCGAGTACCGCCTCGTCGATGGCGAAGCCGATGACATGATCGAAAAGTACAAGGTCGACTGGCGACGCGCCCACGAGAAGTGCGGCAAGCTCGCCGAAGACTTCCAGCAGCACATGGGCTGGGCACAGGGCGATGAAACCGTCAAGTGGCTCGGCCGCGCGAAGCGCGATCTCGAAGAGATCCTCTCCGCGATGCGACGATATCCCGCCGTGGAAATCCGAATGCAGATGGAATACGGCATGTCCGCGCTCCAATTGGAACTTGAGATCGATCGTCTCAAGCAGCGCATCCGTGATCTCCGCAGTGGCAACCGCGGCGGCGCAGGTGGCAGCGGACTTGGTGGCGGCCGCGGTGGAGGTGGACGTGGTCGAGGCTGATCACCAGCCTTCACACGCACACTGGCTCAATACGACTCTTTTCCTTCGATGAGGTTCAACAGCATGAAGCGATTCACATGGATCCACGCCGTGGCGGTCGGCTCCGCCCTGATGCTTGGCACCATTGCCTTTGCCGGCGAACGCGTCAGCGTCCG
>JBCCFX010000041.1:0-22544 GCA_039029515.1 Planctomycetota bacterium | reverse complement strand
CTTTCATGGTGTCACCTGCTTCATGGAGTGTCGGTCACCGCATCAGCCCATCGTGAATCTGTCTTCACAGATTGCGCAACGGAAAACGCGGCGGCCCTTAGGACCGCCGCGCTTCGCGTGTAATCAGAGGAGGGGAATCAGAATCTTATCCGAGCAGTGAAAGGACCTGCTGCGGCTGGGCGTTGGCGAGGCTCAGTGCCTGCGTCGCGGCCTGGGTGATGATCTGCTGACGCGTGAGCGTTGCAGTTTCGGTGGCGAAGTCCGTATCACGGATCTCGGATTCGGCCGCCGTGGTGTTCTCGAGGGTCACCCCGAGGTTACTGATCGTGGCACCGATGACGTTCTTCTGGAACGCACCGAGTCGACCGCGGAGGCTGGAGATCTGCTTGACGGAACCGTCAACGATCGCCTGTGCCTTGGTCAGGTCGCCGTTGATGACGTTGCCTGAACCACCGGACTTGAGCTCCGAGAGGAAGCCATCACGCTGGGTACCGAGGTTGCCCGTGGTGACGGTTTCGATCCCGAGGGAGACCTTACCGGCAAGGCTGACATCCGGAGCCAGGTTGAAGTCGGCACCACCACCGGTGATCGTGAAGGAGGTGTTCTGACCATCGCTGTTGAGTGCACCGGTGCCATCGAGTGAGACTTCGACATCGAAGCCGTCGGTGGCGACTCGGGCTTTCAGGCCGTCCGTAGTGGCCTGAACTCCGTTGATGATGACCGTGGCATCACGGCCGGCGTCTTTCAGGTCGTTCGACCCGGAACCACCGGTCGATGCGGTGAACGCAAGTCCGTCAGAGACAGCATTCAGCACCTTGACTCGCGTGAACTGCGAGCTGCCGAAGTCGAGCGAATCGATTCGGACACGGTCGGTGTTGCCGGAGACCGACGCCGAAACGCCGAGAGCATCCTTGAAGGTATTGATGGCGGAGACCACGTTGGCGGTGGAAGTACCACTGGCAAACGTGAACTGCTGCACACCATCGTTACCGGTGATCTCGATGGTCACGGACTGACCACCGTTGTTGATCGTGGCGCCAGTGGACAGGAACACGGCACCGGTCTGAGCGGACGTGAGCACGTCGACGGTGACGTCGAGGCTTGCATCCGCGGCGTTCGACAGACGAGCACTGTTGACTTCAACATCACTGATCGTCGCGGCCTGGCCGGTGATGGTGTAGTCGAAGTTGCCGTTGAGCAGCTTCGTGCCCTGGAAGCTTGTCGAGTTCGCAACGCGGTCGATGGTCGACAGGATGGAGTCGATCTGAAGCTGGTTCGCTTCCTTCTCCTCTGGCGACACACCGGCTTCGTTGGCTGACTGTCCGATGAGGGACTGCAGCTCGACGAGCAGGTTGTTGATTTCCTGAAGGCCACCTTCAGCAACGTTGATCACCTGTTCGGCACGCTCAGCGTTACCGATGGCGGCGTTGATGGCGGCTTTTTCGGCTCGCAGGTTCTCGCTGGCAATCAGTCCAGCCGGGTCATCCGCACCGCGGTTGATCCGGAGACCGGTGCTCAGACGCTCGAGACTTCCTACGAGCCCCTTGTTCTGGGTCCCGAGCACTCGCTGGGCGAGCAAACTCGGCACGTTGGTCTGGATACGGGTCATTGCGTCCTCCATGAACACGCTGTGCCACAACAGGGTGGCGGTTGCTTACCGTCTGAGACTGATGAGGTGTTCCCTGGATCCGCGGTCACGCGACGCGTCGGATTGTGGTTGCCTCACGGTCGTCTCAAGCCCCAACAACGGAAAGCCGGAATCAATCTCCACTCCCACGCGGAGCATTCCCTCACGACCCGGGGCTGGTTGGTCGCTTGGGTAGGCTGCATCAGTATCGGCGGCGACCTGCCGGCACTTCACTTACGTTCCGAATGAACACAAAAAGTCATCCCTCTTTCCCAGAGTTTGTGCCCTGCCCGACCTCCGCATACCACCGTGCGCGCACAAAAACGCCCCGACATGCGGGGCGTTCATGTGATTATCGGAACCGGCGGCGCGATGGTGGCGCGCCTTGTTTTAGCCGAGGAGCGATAAAACGTTCTGAGCAGTCACGTTGGCGGTCGCAAGCACCGACGTACCCGCCTGCGAAAGAATCTGGGCCCGGGTCAATGCCGCGGTTTCGGACGCAAAATCGGCGTCGCGGATCTTCGATTCACTCGAGGTAATGTTCTCGACGCCGATCTGCAACGCCCGGACATTCGTTTGCACCGTGTTGCGCTCGAACGCACCAAGACGGCCTCGCAGCGTTGAGATGTCGTTGATCGCCGAATCGATCACGTCCGACGCATTCTGGGTGTTGCCGGACACAAGGGAGTTCGACTGCCCGGTCTTCACCGAGTCCAGGAAGTACCGCACGCCCTCGATCGTCGAACCACCGAGCCGGCTTGCCGCAACGGATTTGACGCCGAAGCCGATCTGCTGCGTGGTCGTGACCGACGGACCAAGCTGGAAGTTCACACCACCGCCGGTGATGAAGAACTCCTCGACGTTCGTGGTTTGCGTCGCGAACGAGTCTGATAACACGAAGTCGACGCTGAGCGTCGGCGTGTTGAGTGTCAGTTCGAGGCCACGGCCGACTGCGAGGGCACCGTTGACAATCGCATTGACGTCACGGCCTTCATCGCGTTTCACCTCCGAACCGCCCTGTGCATCGAACGTGGTAAAGAAGTCTCCGCTGTCGCCGAGTTTCTTGACCGAGACAAACTGATCGCTGCCGAACGCCGTGCTATAGAGGAACAGACCACTGGTCTGGTTGGTCGCGGAGACCAGCCCCGCGCTGACGCCGGTGGATTCACTGAGAATGTTCACCGCATGCACGACGGCTGATAACTGCGTACCGGACACGAAGGTGATCGTCTGGACACCACGGTTGCCCGCGATCTCCAACGTCACGCTGCTCGTGAGCTGCCCTGTCCCGTTGCCGGAGACGTACAGCGCTGCGGTCTGCGCACTGCTGATGACTTCAACCTGCACGGGCACAGACGGCTGGTTGCCGAACTGAGCGCCGTAGATGTTGATGTCTGACACCGAGCTTGCGGCCACACCGGAGACGAGGTACTCCATCGAACCGTTGAGGAGCTGGAGTCCCGCGAAGGTCGCCGTGTTCGAGATGCGCGTGATCGAGTCAATCGCGCTGTCGACCTGAAGCTGATTGGCTTCGATCTCCTCTCGGCTGAGACCACCGGTATTGGCCGCTTCCACGACCAGTCCCTTGATGGACGTCAGCAGTTCGGCAACTTCGTTGAGGTATCCCTCGGTCGTTGCGATGACTGAACTGGCGCGTTCGGAATTCCGGACGGCCTGTTCGAGTCCCTTGATTTCGCTACGGAGTGACTCCGAAACAATGAGGCCCGCAGGGTCATCGGCGCCGCGGTTAATGCGGAGTCCGGTGGACAGACGTTGCAGTCTGACCTGAAGGTCATTGTTGGAACGCGATAGATTGGATTGTGCCACCATCGAAGCGATGTTGGTGTTGATCCTAGCCATTGCAATCCTCCTTGATTGAGGCTAGCTCTTGATCGTCGTGAATCAGATCAACCGGGAATCGATCGACATCGTGTCGATCGCTTGACGTCATGGTCAGCAGATGCTGTTGCATCATGCACTCTCCCGGGCCCCGGGCAGGTCGATGCTGCCGCTCAGTCGAGCAGCGCGCGTCCCTCCCGTGACCGCCACGGAGCGGACTGTGCCATCGACGGCGCCGAGCGCGTCGTTGGTGAGTTCCGCTGCGTGTTCGTTTTCGAGCCGAATCGCGTCGTACACTTCCTTGCGGTGTACCGCGACGTGTGCCGGCGCTTTGATGCCGACACGAACCTTGTCACCGCGGATATCCACGATGGTCAGCTCGACCTCATCACCGATCATGATGGTTTCGTCACGTTGCCGTGAGAGCACCAGCATGTACAGGCTCCTTCCTGTCGAACGATGAACCTCCGTGTTCACCGTTCATGAGTACGAGGCATCCGTGCCTCGATGGATGAGACATGACAATCGCTCAGGCCGTCGCGACCTGTGCGGGCGCCTCGAGGCGCACGATTTCCTGACGCGTGGTCCACTGCTTGTCCGCGAGGACCAACTGCATGGCCTGCCGATTCGCCGTGTTGATGACCAGCGGTCCCTGAAGATTCGCGGTCAGCGTCTGGTCGTACTTGTTGACGATGACCAGCACCTGTGCGTCTTCCAGACGTTCAAGCGAAAGCTCTTCGAGTTGTTCCCGTCGAATCGTGGCCTGGTACTCAGCGACCCACAGGCTCGGATCCGTGACGACGAACGCCAACTCCGGCGCATCAGCCGCCTGAAGCCAGAAGAAGATGCCTTCGTCATTCGGCTGCAGCAGCACATAGCGCTGGTAACTTCCGAAGCCGAGCAGCCCATTGGGGAATTCGATGATGCGCTGCTCATCCACATCAACCGCACCGAATCGTGTTGTTTGCACGTTCATCCGAACGCTCCGTTTCGGTCAGACCATCCTGGTGGCCAGGCGCAACGCGCCCCGGACCTCCTGTCCTGCAGACGACGACGGACCGAGCGTCGACGCCTGTTCTGCTGTATCACCTAGCGGAGAAAGTCCAGCAAGGTGAGCGATGTGACCTGCCCCGCCGTCGCCAGGGCTGCCTGCAACTGCTGCTGCAAGGCGGTGAACTGAATCGCGGCCTCCGTGAAATCCAGATCCCGAACTTCACTTCGCAATGCCTGATCCTGAATCCGAAGATCCTCCTGCCGATTGACGGTTGTGGTCACTCGGTTGGCTCGCACGCCGACCGTGGCGCGGGCTCGAGCCACCCGATCGATATCTGCGTCAAGACGATCTCCAGCAAACGTGATGCCACGCTCATCGTCACGCATCAAGGCATCGCGAAGGTTGATCAGGCGCGTAAACACACCGTCCACCTGGACCGATGCGCGATCTTCGCCGGCAAATATTGCGCTGACTTCATTGCCGAGAATCCCAAGGTTCTCTGCCGCAAACGAACCGTTCATCGATGCCACCGTCGTCATGGTGCCGACCGTGTTGTCTTCCATGACGATGCCGTTGCCATCAGAGGCGAGCCGAGCGACGAATTCCAACCCGGCACCGGTCACGACGCCGGCATTCGTCGCCGCCGTGTTGATCATGCTCAACACGTCACCCACCGTCAGCGCGCCCGCAAGATCGACATCAAACGACCGACCATCCTTCAGCGTGATCTGGAAGTCCTTGTCGCGATCCGGGTCCGCGAGGCCGGTGACTGGATTGACGCTGCCAGCCACGATGTCGACGCCAAGGCCGCTATTGAAGAGATCCAGCGACGTATCGAGGGCAAACGTGCGCACACCGAGTTCCGTGGCGGCTTTCCCGCCCGCGACCTCACCGATGGACATCGCGGATCCCGACAACTCGTTGACGAAGTTGAGCCGGTCGCCAACCTCGGAGATCTCAACCCGGATGCCGAGGTTCAACCCTTCGACGGCATTCATGATGTCCTGGACGGTGGTCGCGCTGGAGAGATCAAGATCGCGGCGCTGTCCGCCATTCTCGAGCCGTACTGATCCCAATGGCGATGTCAGCCCATCGAGGCTCTGAATCAGCGTCTGGCCGGTGATCTGCGCATTGAGATCCCCCGCGACCGTCGTTGTTCCACCCGAAAATGTCTGCGTCAGGCCGAGATCGGCAGCCGTCGCTTCGGCGGAAATGTCACTGAACGTCACTGTCGCGCCGGCGCTGGTTGTGATTTCAAGGCCTTGCCCGAGCACCGGGTCGATCTGAACCGCGATCGTCTCGCCGGGAAAGTTCGTATCCAGTTCCTGCTGAATGGCATCCTGCAACATCGTCGCCGTATCTGCGAGCGTGTGGGCATTGCCGAGGTCAATCGTGACCTGATTCCCGTTGACGTTGGCAAAGATCGACCCGAGCCGAACGCCGAAGCCAATCGCGCCGTTGACATCGTCCAGCCGTGTGTCACCCGTCAGGCTGGGGTTGAGATCCCGTGCGACTTCGATTCGCGAACTCATCGCACCGAACGCCGCATCCGCGCTGAGCGTGATCGGAAACTCGCGCGCGATACCCAGATCGGTAATCATGCCCGAACCCTGACCGCGGTAGCGGATGCCGCCGAGCAGATCTTCCATCGGCTGTGTGTCGGTCTGGCTCCCACCGAAGAAGTGAATGTCCTGGTACTGCCGGTTGGCAATGTTGAACACTTCGTTGAGCATGGCATCAATGACCGCAGCCTGGCTCTCGCGCGTCTCCGGCGTGCTGCCAAGACCAATCTGGCTCGACGCGATGCCTTTTGCTTCGAGCAAAAGATTCGATACATCACCGAGCGCTGCATCAAGGTTATTCATGACCGCATCAGCATGCGCGAGATTGCGCAGCCGCTGATCGCGTCGTTCAATGACATCGTCAAGCACACTGATCGCGCTCGCGGCTGCGGCATCGTCGGACGGCCGGTTGACCTGAAAACCAGAGGCAAGCTGAACTTCAGATCGCAATAAAGCTTGCTGCGTGCGCAGCAATGACGACCGAATGACCTGATTGCTCAGGATCTGTGGTACACGCGCGAGGTTATTGGGAATCGAGCTCATCGCTTCGGCTCCTCACGATTACACAATGCTGAGCAGCGTCTGGAGGGTTTCATCAATGACGTTGATGAACCGCGCTGCAGCCTGAAACTGACGCTGAAACGTCAACAGATTCAATGACTCTTCATCGATGGACACACCTGAAACCGCTTGCACCTGCGCATTCAGACTCTCAGTGACGAGGCCGGTCGATTCCACGGCGTTGTTCGCCGCATTCGATCGCACGGCCAGCTTATTGACCGAGTCCTGCCAGAACTCACGTAGTGTCGAGTTGCCGAGCGCGGACTGTGCGACATCCTGAAGTTCAGCGATTGTGACGGCGGTCCCACCGTTACCGGAAATGTGTCCGGTGTCGGCCGACAGACGCTGTGGATCAGCAATCAGCTCGGCATGAACATCAATATCCGCAGCGGATTGCCCGGTAAAAAACGTGTTGACACCGAGCGCGGCCAGCGCACCACTGGTGTCATTCGAGAAACTCAGCTCATACCCGGGCGATGCATCCATGCGCAACGTGCTGCCAAGGCCGACGGATGCAACCATGTCCGGCACGGTGGCATTCAAACGAGTGATGATGTCGTCGAGCGAATCAGTATCGCCGTTGGCCGTGACCTGGAACGCGCTGCGAATGCCCGTCTCCTGATGCGTGACGTGGACGAAGAAACTCCCGTTCTCAATCGTGAACGGTAGACCCGAATTGGTTGAGTTCAGCGCCGCCGATGTGTCATCGAGCATCGTGGTTCCAACCAGCTGCTCGAAGCCAAGTTCACCCTGACCTTGCGAGTGAATACGGTTGACCTGAAAGATCAGCTCTTTCGCGAACGTATTCAGCTGATCGATCACCGGCGAGACCGTTCCATCACGCTGGCCGATCAGACCACCGAGTCGACCGGTGTTCACATCGAGTGTCGTGCCATCATCGGCCACGCGAATCGAAACTTCGAGCGCATCGCCGACTGATTCCTTCCGGACCTCAACACCACGGTTGATACCTGCGAGCAGGACGGGAATGGAGTTGATGAGAATGTCGGTGCTGCCGGATGGATGTTCAATGACATCGACTTCAACGTACTCGGCAAGCTCATCGATGAGCTGATCGCGCAGGTCACGGAGCGAACTCTCTTCGCCGGACGTCGCTTCCGTGTTCACAATTTGCGCATTGGCTTCGGCTGTGCGCTCCAGCAGGTCATTGATGGACCTGACCGTCGCGGTGATCTCATTGTCAACCTCGCCGATGACGCGAGAGTAGTCCCCACGCATCGTGGCAATTCGGTCGGCAAGCACCACGCCTTCCTGCACCACCAGCGCGCGGACCGCACTGTCTTCCGGCGTATTTGAAAGCTCTGAGAAGCTGTTGAAGAATCGGCTCAGCGTTGTCGACAGATCGTTGTCCGTCAGTTCATTCTGCAGTGTTTCAATGGACGTCAGAAAACGCTGGTTCATCAGCGCCTGATTCTGATTGCTGATCGCATCGCGCAAGCGCGCCTGCAATCCGGAGTCAATCTCACGCCGGATCGAATTGATCTGCACACCACGCCCGACTCGCGCATTGCGCCCGACCGCCTCGGTGGTCTGCGGCGTAAGCTGAATCGTCCGCCGATGGAATCCCGGCGTCGACGCGTTGGCCATGTTGTTGCCGGCAACCTGCAGCGCCGCCTGACTCGCGAGCAGCGCTGAACGACCGACCTGCAGTGATCCATTAATGCTCACAGCAGTGCCCTTAAGTCTTGAGGTCCAGCGATGCGTCGATCGATGCGTTCATCGCCAACTGACCGGTCTTCCCGTACACCTTGGCCCGCGAGATCGCGGACTGCACCGTTTGCACAAGCCCGGACAGATGACCACTCAATCGCATCGCGGCGTCACGAAGCACCGCGCTCTCGGCCCGAAGATTGACCAGTCGTGTTCGCAGTTCTTCCGCGAGTTCGCGAATCTCCTCGCCACGCTCGTGACGGAGTTGATCACACAAGCCGGAAACCGTCGGCTCACCGGTGCCAAACCAGGGTTGCGCCCGTTCGAGCAGCGCGAGACGCTGTTGCTCGAGTGTCGTCATTGCGGAAGCGCACTTCTGTTCCGCTCGCGATAACGACGCGAGACTCCCGAAATCAGCATCGCGGATGGAATCGCGCTTCTGTCGTATCAGTTTGAGCATCGCCTCGTGCATCACGATCTGCTCGCGCAGGATCGGAAGCATGGCATCGGCAATGTCATCGAGCGTGTCAGGCGATGCGTGGCTGGTCGTTCGCGTGGTCATGGCGATCTCCCTGTGCGGACGTCGACATCGACGCCCGGTATCGATTGACGATGGCGTCGACCAACGGGAAGTTGGCCGATGAAGTCACACGGTCGGCGATCATCTCATCCAGCAGCGGACCGAACCGACGCTCTGCCGCAGATGGCGCGAATGGGCCGGCGGCCTGATTCTGTTCGCGCAACATCGAAAGCACTGGCTGAATGAACGCGGTGGACACAAGTCCTTCCGCCGCCGCATGAAGACGCTCGTCGGCCGTTCCCGTTTCGCCTGCCTGCTGAAGCAGCGACGAGAACGAACTGACCGCGCCGTCGCGGCGCGAAGGCGCAGCGCTGGCTCGAACGTCGATCCCGGTCGAGATAGCGTCGATGCCGATCATTCGTAAATGATCTCCCCGTGCAGCACGCCGTTCGTGTCCATGGACTGCAGGATCTGAATGCGGTCGTCCATCGGCACATTGAGTTGGTCAAACATCTGGATCAGCGATCCCAGACGACGTGATGAACGACTCGAACCGTCCGATGTATCAAGCGATGCCCACGAACGCAGTCCGTTGCCGCCGTCCAGGCCGTCGTTCAATGGATTGATCGTGAGTCCGGCGTGCGAGATGATCGACGGCGAAACTTCCACGTCGCCCGTCAGCACGATCGTGCCTTCTTTTCGATTGATCACAATGCGCGGCGGAATGTCGATCATGGTGATGTCGATCGGAATTGCGGTCAGTGTTCGGACGAATGACATCGGTCGACGCACTTCTGCGGTCGGAACGCGTACTTCGATCGTCTTGGAATCGATCGCGTCCGCGACGCCGGCAAGTTGCTCGAATTCAAACTCGGCGTTGATCGCATCCGCAATCGTCGCGGACATCGCCGGCCCGGCGTACTTGCTGTCGATGATCAACTCGATCATGCCGCGTGGGTTGACGATCTGCGGCCGAATGTCCTTCAACATCTTTCCGCCGTCCTGCACACGAGCTCGTGTCGGAATATCCCCCTCCAACTCGAGTTGACCTCGAGCGACGGCATAGACCTCCAGGTCGGCGCGATCCGGCAACGGCAGGCGGAGCGGCGACACCATCAGCTGACCACCGTCGAGACTCGTCGCGTCGAAGGCCGTCGTCACGATGACATCGAGTTCATCGCCTTCACGGGCACCGGTCGGCCCCACCGTCATATAGAGGTGGACGACCGCAAACGACTGGGTCGAACGCAGCTCCTCAAGGCTGCCCACCTGGGTGCCAAGGTTGCTGAGCATCTGAGCGTACGGGCGAGCTGCGATATAGGAATCCTGAACCGAATCGCCTGTGCCCGTCAGACCGGTGACAATGCCAACTCCGACAAAGACATTTGTTTCGTGCCCCTTGATTCGAACGAGTGCATCGAGCGAAGTGGCACCGTGTGCCGTCGAAACAAGCGCAAGAATTGCACCAATGGCGCAGATCGTTCGTCGCATCATGCGTGTCATGCCGGACCTCCTGTCCATACAAAGGGTGTACCCCTTCACCTAGCAACCGCCGGGCCATTCGAAACCCGTAGAATCGAAAGCCATGCCGATCGACGATGCCGACACCCCGAAGGAGAATGCCCCGGACCGCCGGCGAATGGTGATCGTGGGTGGAGCAGGCGCTGGTATCGCCGTCCTCACGTGGTTTGCCGTGATGAGCACGCCGCAGGACGCCTCGGCCATGCTGATCCTGCTCGATGTCGCGCTCCGAGATGCTGCCCTCGCGGGCGCATGGCTCATTGCCGCGATCGGGTATGGCCTCTTCGTGCACAAAGCCATTCGGATCGAGGCTTCTGTACCTGTCATTCTCGCGCTGGGCGTCGCATCCCTCATCTGGCTGGACAATGTGCTCGGCCGGATCGGCCTGCTGACGGTGCCATTCTTTGCATGGATTGCCCTTGCCGTGGGCTGGACCGGCACGCTTCTTCATCTTGTGCGTGCAATACAGCAAGCACATGATCAAGAGCTTTCACCCCGGGCTTCCTTTATCTGGATTGCCTTTGTCCCTGCGGCCATCATCATTGCGATCGCAGCAAGCAGCGCACCGGGATCACTCTGGCTTACCGAATTCAACGGATATGACGCGCTGAGCTACCACCTTCAACTGCCGCACGAGTGGCTGCTCGACGGTCGAATCGTGCCGTACACGCACAATGTCTACAGTGCACTGCCGAGCGGCATGGAAGGCGCGTTCCTACACCTATGCGTATTGAAGGGCGACGCCCATGCCGCTGCTGGCGCATGCCAGTGGCTCCATGCCCTTCTGCTCCTCGCAACAGCCATCAGCGTCGGCTCGTATGCCGCATCGGTCACAAACCGCAGTTGCGGCCTGCTTGCCGCCGGCATCATGCTCGCGACACCATGGAGCATTGTGGTCGGCACTCTGGCCTACAGCGAGATGGCAACACTGCTTCTCTGTGTTGGCATGATCGCGCTGCTGCCGCGCCTGGACGACCATCCCATTCGCACCACGGTCACGATCGCGTGGCTTGCCGCCGCCACGCTCCTTGCCAAGCTATCGGTGGCCGGCCTCATTGTGCTGCCGATCGGCATTCTCGTCGTGATCCGCCTGCCGATGCGCATATGGCTGAAGACCATTCCCATCGGTTGTGTTGCCGGCCTCATCGGCCTCTCCCCATGGCTCGCAGGGAACGCAATCGCTCTCGGCCAACCGACGTTCCCGTTCCTGACCGACCTGTTCGGCCTCGCGCATTGGGATGATGAGCAGGCGCGGATCTGGCATATGGGACACATCGGCACCTCCATCCTCCTCGTGCGCATGCATGAAGCGTTCGATCAGTTCTTCGTGTTTGGCATCGGGCATCCTTCAGGTTCGGCTCCATGGCGCGCCCAGTGGTCCGTCCTACCGCTGCTGACGATCGGTACCGCGGCGGTCGCAGCATGGTCCAGGACGCACCGACGACTCGCGATCACGATGATCGTGTTCATGAGCGTCCAACTGGTGTTCTGGATGCTGTTCACGCACGTGAAGTCGCGCTTCATGCTCCCGTTCATCGTCCCCGCCTCAATCTGCTTCGCGTGCGCTGCGCACACGGTGATGCAACGGCCGACGCGATGGCGAGATCCTGCGATCACACTGTTCCTGCTGGTCTGGTCGATTATGCCGATCGTCATTTGCCGTCAGGAACCCGGCGACAAGTTCGGCATGGGAATCGGCACACTCCCGCTGAAGACCGGCGATGCACTGACGCCCGAGCAACGACGCGATGCCGCATCGCTCTCGCCCGCCATCTTTGTGAATCACATCGCACCAGCTGGATCACGAGTGCTTTTGATCGGCGACGCGGCACCGTTCTACTTCGATGCAGACCGGGTTGACTACACCACGGTGTGGGATCGTGGTCGCATCAACGAAGTCATCCGAAGCTTTCCGGCGCAGAAGAAAAGTTGGGTCGAGGCAATTCGCGATGATGGATACACGCACGTCCTGGTGCAAGATGTCATGCTGAAGCGCTGGGACGACGCTGGCTGGCTCGATCCCGCCCTTGATCACGCGTGGGTACTCGATGCATTTCGTGACAACGCACAACTGATCACTGTCTATCAAGATGGCAGCTGGCTGTTCGAACTTCAGGGATCGGGCTGAGCGAAGAACGCATCGAGTTCAAGCGTCTCCTGAAGCATCGCGATCTCCTCTCGAAGCGTTGTGCACGTGCCATCATCGGCGTCTGCATCGCAGATTTCATCCAATTGCGTTCGCGCCTCGTGAAGCCAGGCGAGTCGATCATCAGCCGACACGTCGAGCGTATCGCGCACGCGGGTCAGCACGGCGCGAATATCCGCAAACGGATCGACCGTCGCGATGACATTTTCAACCGGGGTGATATCGCCGTCAGTCGGTGCTGACTCGGCCGACTGCTCGACCACGACGGGAGTCGACTCACGACTGATCGGTGTTTCAGTTTCTTCCGTCGCTGACGGTATGACGTCGGTACTGTCGCCTGTGGTTGCTGGCGTGCCGGTCGATGCGTTTCGTTGTGCCACAAGCAACGTGATCAGAATGCACACGACGATCAATCCGCCGAGCGCGATCGCGCCGAAGATCTGCATCTGCCGTTTCTGATGCGCCAATTGACGACGCAGCGCATGCGTCGATGGTTCCGGCGTTGACGATTGCTGTGCGCTCGGTGACGCGTACGCTTCGGACGGCGCTGCGATCGGCGCGACCGCCGGCGCCGGCGACACATGCGTGACGGATTCGCCGAACAACTGCGCATCGGTGGCAAAACTCGAGAGGCGTCCGCCGTTCGCCATCCAGTCATCACTCCCGGTGATGCGCGAATTCGATTCCGGTGTCGAGGTGTCCCACGGCATCGGACGGACATCCGGCAGCCCCAGGAAGTTGCGATCGAGATAAACGCTGAACGGCACGCCGCACGCATGACAACCGTGGTCAGTCGGATCGACCGGCGTACTACATTCGTGACAGCATCCCAATCGATGTGCCAGTCCCGGTACGCGCCGTGCGACCGTCCAGAATTGCTTCGTCGTCGGACCACGGACAATCGTGGTCTTCGTCACCACGCCTCGATCCACGAGCATCAGCAGCGTGTCGTAGCTACACCCCGGACGGAACGGCTGCTCCGGATCCCGGAGAAACCACGGCCCCATCGCATTGTGGGTAGCCTGACGGCTCAGTGGCTCAAAAAGGCCACCACATGCCCGGCATCGATCTGATGCCCCTTGTGTATCCCCGCAATACGGGCAAATGAGCAGCTTCGTCTTCGTCACCGACGGCTCCCCTGTTGACACATCGTTCGGCTCGTTGTTCGCTGTGGCCATGTCATTCTATCGGTCAGCATGTCAGACGCTTTGTCTTGCCCTTTTGTTCGCGGCCGGATGCTCGGCTGATGCCGACAATTCGGGCGGATTTTCCACTGGTGACGGCCCTCGACGCGTCGACGGGCCACCCGCAGGCTCTCAGGTCCGCATTGATCCTGTGAAGCCTTCAACCACCGTGGATGCTCGCCCCGCCGCCCTGATCAATGGTGCCTCAGTGAATTGGGGCGATCTTCGTGATCCGCTCTGCGAAGCCGCTGGCGGCTTGATCCTCGAGGAGTTGATTCTCGATCAACAACTCCGCCGCACACTGGCCGAAGATGGCTACTTCATCACGCAGGCGGATCTCGATCGCGAGCGAACCGTTCTTCTCGGCACGCTCAACGAGGATCCCAATCAGGCGGCTCAACTCCTTCAGGAACTCAGGAAGCGGCGTGGTCTTGGGCCGGAACGGTTCGAGAGCATGTTGTTCCGAACTGCTGCGCTCCGCAAGATCGTCGCGCCGCGCGTTCGCATCGAGCCAGAGTCGCTGGATGCGATGTATGACATTCTGTATGGCGAACGGCGCCAGCCGCGCATCATGACCTTCGCATCGCTCAGTGAAGCGCGACAGGCTATCGACGAATTGAATCGCGGCGAGGACTTTCCCGATGTCGCGATTCGACGATCGCTTGATGTCAGCGCAGCGCGGGGCGGCCTGCTCGAACCAATGTCGCAACGCGACCCTGCGTTCCCTGTCGCCATTCGAAATTCCCTTTGGCAGTTGGGCACATTCGAGATCTCATCACCAATTCTCGTTGGCGATCAATACGTGCTCCTGCGACTCGACCGCGTGATCCCGGCGCAACAGGTTTCGCGATCATCCGTCCGGCAGGAACTTGAGGACGCCGCGCGCCAGAATCAGGAACGACTGCTGATGGCTTCCGTTGCGCGAACGATGCTGTCGGACGCATCGGTTACCGTGTTCGATCCCTCGCTCGCATCAAGTTGGTCGACTCGCCAGCAACTCGCGAACGATCTGCTGACGCCATCGCGGTGAATAGCACAGCGACACAATCCACGCCTGCCCTCAGCGCCAGTGATCTGAAGTACACGTATCCATCGCGGCGCGGAGCAGCCGCGCACGATGCGCTTCGTGGTCTCAACTGCACCATCGCTCCGGGCGAGCACGTCGCCTTGCTCGGTCCGAATGGCTCGGGCAAATCCACGTTTTTCCGCGTGTTGTGCGGCTTACTCTCGCCGACTGCTGGTTCCGTCGACATCCTCGGCGGGCCGCTCGATCGCGCGCGTCGCGGTCAGCTTGGCGTCGTCTTTCAACATGCCGGCCTCGATGATGCTCTCACCGTTGAACGCAACCTGATCGATCACGCAGTGCTCTACGGCATGACTATCCGCGAAGCGCGGCGTCGAGTCGACACGATGATCGAATCGCACGCGTTGCAAGACCAGCGCGGCCGACGAGTCGGTGTCCTGTCGGGCGGGTGGAAACGACGTGTGGACCTCTGCCGCGCGTTACTGCATGAACCGGATGTTGTCCTGCTCGATGAACCGACGGTCGGCCTCGACCCCGGCGCACGCCGACAGTTTCTGGATCAACTTGCGGCGCTGCGGGAATCCTCCTGCACGGTCCTGATGAGCACCCATCTGATCGATGAAGCAGAACGATTCGATCGCGTCGTCCTCGTACATGACGGTCGGATCGTCGCAGACGATACGCCGGCGGCCCTGCGGCACGCGCTGGGCGATCATCGGATCACGGTTCACGATCGGAAATGGCAACCTGATGCGACCTCGGAGAAATGGGTCGCAACGCCGGATGGCTGGATGAACACCGATGCTGCGCTGTCCACCAACGCGCTTGCACAGCACGCGGAACGATTCATCGATGCCGGCATCGCATTTTCGATTGCACCACCGACGCTTGATGACGCGTTCATCGCGCTGACCGGGACGAGCCTCACCGCGCACGAGGAGGCATCATCATGACGTCAGCCTCCGGCATGCGCGTCGTCATCATGCTGATTCGACGGGATTGGGCGCTGTTCCTCCATCAACGCGCACGCATCGTTGCGGCCCTTGGCACAGCGCTGATGCTGTGGCTGCTGATCGGCGGAGGTTTCGTTGATCAGTTTGCGCCCACCGGCCTTGGTGATGCGAGTTACCAGGCGTTCCTTCTGCCCGGCATGATGACGCTCGTGGTCGTCTTCGGCGCCATCTTCGCGAGCATTTCGATCATCGATGACCGCGAGTCAGGATGGCTGCAGACCGCGCTCGTCGCGCCCGCGCCAACGTGGTCAATTGCACTCGGCAAGATCATCGGCGGTGGATCAATCGCGTTCGCACAGGCCGCGGTGCTGATCCTGCTCGTACCTGTCCTTCGACTCGATGTCACCGTGATCGATGTTCTGCTCGCGCTCCTTGCGCTTGCAATGACCGCATGCGCCGTGACATCGCTCGGCCTCGCTCTGGCGTGGAACAGTCCATCGACTGCGTCATACCACGCGGTGATGAACACTGTATTCCTGCCACTGTGGATGCTGTCCGGCGCTTTCTTCGCGCCGCCCGACGGCCGAATCGTCGGCTGGCTCATGCGGCTTGATCCATTGACGTGGTGCACGCACGCCATTCGCCTCCCGCTGGTCGATGGTGATGGCAGCCTTGCGCTCGCATTCGGCGTGACCGTCGCGTTCATGCTCGCGGCGTTCGGCCTCGCGTTCGTGCGCGTCGGCCGCCCACCGCGCGCGTAACATCTACGTGTGGATTGTGGTGATCCGACCGAGCGCAACAGGGAAGAGCACGATCACCGGCAGGAACACGCTGACCGCCGGGCGCATGGCGGCGATGTCTGCCATCATGAAGAACGCGGCCCCCATCATGCACGTAATGCTGAGCGATGCGCACACGATGCTGCGCTGCATCAGGCTCGTCGGCTCGCGAAGCAGGAACGAGGGCAGCGCGATGACCATGACGAGCACATTGACCAGCACCGCTGAGAAGCGCGCATACTGATATCGGCGCAGCGAACGACCATTCGTCACGCCCATGTCGAGCAGTTCGGCGATCTGACGAAGACTCAGCATCGCGGCAAATTGGTTATATCGTTGGATCGTGAGGATCTCGGGTGTGATGTCCGAAGCGTACGTCTCGACCGCAGTACTCATCAACAGTCGATCAGCATTGCCGTCCTCCGGCGAAGGCGTGACGACCTCACGTCCATCCTCGAGCACCCAATACTGTTCATCGGCATTCCAATTCGCACGCGCAGCACTGATGCGACGAATCGTCCGTCCACGAGCATCGCGTTCCAGAATCGTCGGTCCAGTCAACACGCGATCGACCGGATCAAAGCTCGCCGCGTGCCAGAGGTTGCTGCGAGCATCCGCCATCAGCAGCACTTCGAAATCTCGTGCGCCCTTGGTGCCAATCTCGCCGTGCCCACGAAGCAGGAGCGGCGCGACCTTCGGGAGCATCGTCTCCTGATTGACCAACTGAATGAGGCTCAGCGAGAACATGCCGATGATGAACGGCATGGCGATGCGATGCATGCTCATACCTGCGGCAAGCAATGCCACGATTTCCTTATTCCGAAACATCTGGGCGAGCGTGAATGCCATCGCACCGATCGCCACGAGCCCGTGCAGATACGCAAAGAACTGGAAGAAACGTGGCGCCTGGAAATCAAGGGTGACGCGGAGCAATGTTGCTGCGACTTCCCACGTGCCTGCGTCCTCGCCTTCGATATCGCGCGCGGCCTCAACGAATTCATCCAGGTTGAGGATGTTGTCAATCGCCGCCGCAAAGAAAAACAGCAACACGAACAGAATCGCGAAGTTCGTGAAGAAGCGGCCAAGGATGTAGCGATCGATCAACATACGAATCGGGTGCTCCTAGTGCCGGGAGATCCGACGGAAGGCGAGAACGCACAGCGTGAGCAGCAATGCGTTGCCGGACCACATGACGGCAAGACCCGCGCTCTTGCCATCCTGAATCATCTGTTCGCCACCGGAGATCAGCACCAGATCAAGAATCGACGGCAGAAACGCCCACAAGTACACCGTCAATGGCGGGCTCTCACGAAGCAGGATTGCGAGGATTGCCCCGAGCGTGATCAAGAGAATCGCCGTCGCGCTCATGGCATAGCGACGCGCAAGATTACTTCGCGCTTCACGCATCAGGTCATCGACGCATAACGCAAGGCGATCAATTCGTCGCTGCATGGCCGGCGAACCGTCCACGCGTTGACTTGCCACCGACAGCAGGTCGTCACACGACAGCGCGTCGTATCGCATCTCGGTGGTGACCGGCGGCACGAGGTGACGCAGCAGCAGGTCCGAACGTTCATTGAACACACCATCCATCTGCGTAGACACGCGCAAATTCGTCGCGGTCAGATCAAAAGTCAGTGCCTGGTCCGTTGCCTGTGGATTCAATGTCAGCGCGACGGTTTCCGCTTCAAACGTCCGTGTGACTTCCCCGTTGTCTTCCTGCAGCATCAGAATCGGTGCACCATTGACGTTGATCAGCCCCGAACCCTTGATTCGCGACGCCTGCACGCGATACCGACGTCCAGCAGTCCCCTCTTCATTGAACACAATCTCACCGGTCCGCTCCAGGACAGAACTCAACGCGCCGATCTCATCGACCGCGCGAACCATGCGAGCGAGATCACGACGCGCCTCATCAACCTTGGGAAAGCGCTCCGGATGCTGCATCAGCTCGATGAGCTCCCGCCGCGTACAGGTTGCCGGATCGTTGTCCAGGAAACCGGGCACCACGATGCCCTCCGGATCTGTGGTCGGCGCGAAGAAGATGGCGCGAGACTCGCCGTTGTATGCGACCGCATCGTCGAGGACGAGTTGAAGCACCGTTTGCCCTTCGCGGAAGTAGACATCCACCGCAGCCTGATGCGCGGTGATGTCAGTCACGACCTGATCATTGTCATCCAATTCGACCGCGGCGAGTCGGAGCAACCGGATGCGCGTGTCGGCATCCGATGCGTCCGGATTCTTCACCACGCTCATCTCGTCGGCGAAGATCTGCATGTTCCCCACCTCGAACGGCATGCCGCGCCCGATCGAGGCCTCGAACATGCTCACGATGTCCGCAGTGATCGTGCGCTCCATCAAGGTCCAGAACCGTGGAATGACGATCTGCGTCAACGCCACGAGGAACAACGATGCCGCGAGACCAAGCGCGACGACCGGCACGAGGATCTTCCGGTAACTGATGCCGCCAATCACCGCCGCGACCAGTTCACGGTCTGACGCCATCCGGTGCATCGTGAGCGTCGCGGCAAAACCGCCCGAGAACGGCAATGCGAACTGAAGCATCGGCACCAGTGCGAAGCAGATGTACTTCATCGCCTGCCACGCGCCGAGCAGGTGATCCTCGGCGAGCGGCTTGATCGCCGCACCGAATGCAATCACGGTGACCAGCACGGCCGTCGTGATGATGAACGACCGACCGATGTCGAACAGGATGTAGCGCCAGAGCGTCCAGGGCATGAGCGAGCATTATGAGCATTCTCGCGCGGCCATCCAACTCGGTTGCGATCCAGCACCATTCCGCGAGTTCTCGGACGCAGCCCGCGGTGGTTGCATCGATCGAACCATCTGCGTCGCTCCCTCCGGCGCGAAGGAAAAGCCGTCTGATGGCTCCTGTTCATCGGGCCAGCCAGATATTCGATGCTGATGTGATGCCGTCAGGAATCTGGAACTGACGACGAGGACGATCGATATGGCGCATGCGACACATCAGAGGCGACCGCGACACCGTCGCGGGTACACGCTGCTTGAATCGCTGATGGCGGCCGGCATTCTGCTGGGCATCGTCGTGGCGATCACCTCGGCCATCACCGCCGGCCAACAGCACGCGCTCGAAGCACACATGCGCATCGCCGGCGCACTGGCCGCCGAAGATCTGCTCAGCCGCATGACCGCGGTGTCGTACGACGACATCCTCGCATGGAATGGGTACACGGAATCTGCGGGGACCATGACGGACGTACACGGACAATCGATGCCTGACATGTTCAACAACATCGGTCGATCGGTGGCCGTCTCCACCGACCTGAAAAATTTCGCCGAACTCGGCGTCAAGGTGCGCGGACGGACCATCCGCGTGCACTCGTTCGATCGACAGAACCGAACGCTGTCCGAGATCTATCACTTTGTTCCCGAACCTGCCGACAATGCCGGTCCCACCGGCGGCGGCGCTCGTACGGCAGTTGATCCCGATGATGCCGGAGCACTGCATACGTGAATCGACGATGTGCTCGACATCGTGGTCTCTCGCTGCTGGAGCTGATGCTGGCGTTGTCGGTGACCGCCATGGTGGCCGCCGCGATCAGCAGCATGCTTGCCGTCGTGTCTGTCGGCATTGACACACAGCGTGACAGCCGCTCGCTCATGCTGCGCGGGCAAGCGGCGCAGGTACGCCTCGCAGCCTATATCGCGCCCGCACAATGTCTGCTCGATGTCGACGGCGGTGATTGCGTGATCTGGGTTTCTGATGACCGCCAGAGTGGAACCGTTCACGCGACCGAACTGCGTTGGCTTCGGCATGATGCGGACAATGGCGCGTATGACGTTCACTTCGTCAGTTTTCCGGATGGCTGGACGCAAGTGCAACGCGATCTCGCGGACCTTGAGTATCCATCATCGACGGATTGGGAAGTCGTCTACCAGACGTACCTCGCACAAGGTCATATCAGTGCGGTGACGCTGCTCGACAACATCGCGTCGATGACGCCGTCACATGACGAAGCCATCGCCAGAGATTCGCGCATTGTGCAATACGAGATGACGTTTACGGACATGGATCCGACCGCTGTGATCAGCGTGTCGAGCGCGATCCGATTACACAACGCGCCGGAGGCATGAATGAGGACTCGGAATATGCATCATGCCGAACATCCTTCGCATCGTGGCGTTGCCATGCTGCTCGTGCTGGTCAGCCTCAGCATTGCGGTCATCCTCTCCGTCGCGTTTCTTGCAAGCCGCGATAACTCGGCGGTGATCGGAGACAACACATGTGATCAGACCGCATCGCGTTGGGCGGCGACGAGTGGTCTTGACATTGGCGTCGCCATCGTGCAAACGAATGGCGGCTGGGAAGCCGAGCTCGACGATACCGCGTTGTTCCGCAACTCCAGCGTCGGTGAAGCTTCCGTTGATGTGGATGTCTTTGACGCGCTGACCGATGGTCCGCCGACCGAAGCATCACGGCATATTCGACTGCAAGCGACAGCGCGCCTCAACGGCATCACGCAGCGCGCATCCGCATTCGTGACGCGCGAAGTCATGGACGTCGAAGCGATTGCCGTCGATGTCGACCTGAGCGAATTCGCCCTGTATGCGCGACGAGGCTTCAACCTCGTCGATCAGGCGCTGGTCACGCGATGGACCGAAGCACCCGGCGCCGCATTTGGCGAGCCGCTGGCTCTCGGGAGCGGCGCCAGTCATACGAGCAGCGTCGTCATTGGCCCCGCCGCGATGCCCGTCAACGCCACGCTATTTGTCAACGTCGGCACATCGTCATCGGCCATGCTCAACCAGAGTTCGCAGATGGTCGACGCCGTCGATGTACCGGGGACGATTCCCGTTCCGCTTCCACCGACCACGCCAGCGGAGAGTCCGCACGACGAGATCCCGCATGAAGATCTCCAGAGCACATCGGTTCTCAGCCTCATCACCGACGCTCGACACGACAATGTCACGCTGAGCGGGAGTACTTCGATGCTCGTTCTCAACGATGGCGTCGATATCGTGACCGATCACGATTTCGTCCTCAGCGATGGCGCTCGACTCTACGCACAGGGACAATCAACGCTGGTCGTGTTTGGCGATCTGATCCTGAACGATTCGACCTCCATTGAACTCGGGCCGGACGCCGAACTGACGATCTGGGTCGCAGGAACGGTCACCGTCGACAGCGCGTATATGGGCGACTTCCGCGCCGACAGTATGGATCGCGATACCACCGGACACGCGCCATGGATGAACCCGGAACGACTGGTTGTCCTGACCGCCAACACAACGGATGATGCGTGGACGCTTCTCGGCGACAGCGTCATCAAGGGCAGCATGTACGCGCCGCACGCAGATGTCACCATGCGCGGGCAATCGACGATTTACGGTCGCGTCTGTGCCGGTGGCATCATGATGCATGATGAGTCATCCGTGTTCTATGACCCGAGCCTCAACGCAGTGCATGGGTACACCAACGCCACGAGCATAATTTTCGGCGACACCGGCGACATCAACGACAGCCTCAATGCGCTCGACAATCTCGATGCCGATTCGCTGCAGGCTCTGGCTGATGCACTGGGCGTTGCCGTTGCATCCGGCTCATCAAACATCGGACCAACGAATGTTGCATCGGTACCAACTCAGGACATTGTGCAACTCCACGACTCGACGCCGCGACCGACGCCGGTGACCTACACCGTCGACGCCACCGATGCAGCCGTGGCAGAAGCAGCCGGCGAACCCGAGGACGGTCCATGATGCACACCCGACCACATACGCCATGTCGAGCGTTCACGCTCATTGAGATGCTGATGGTGATCTCCATCATGGCCATGACCGTCGTGATGGTCCTGCCGATGGTGAGCAGTGACACACAGCCGCGATTGCGCGCTGCATCCGTGGTGTTGCGCAGCGATATTGAAATGGCACAGGTTCTGACGAGTTCGAACCCGACGACGCCAGTTGTGGTTCACTTCGCCGCGGATGGCAGCGGCTATCACCTTGCATATCGGAGCGCGCCGAAAGTGCCGATCGTGCGCAGTGATACCGGCGAACCGTACGACGAAAAGATCGGCGTCGGTCGTCTGACCAGCGCGGAAGGCGTCACGATCAGTTTGACTGACGTGCCGGATGGTGTGTTGGCATTCAATGCGCAGAACGGTGTCGAGGACTTCACTCT
>JBCCFX010000040.1:0-23321 GCA_039029515.1 Planctomycetota bacterium | reverse complement strand
GGTCGATGATTGTGGACTCGACGGCGCGAACATATTCGGTGAACCCTTGATCGTACTTCGGATCTTCATTGATCAGGCGTGGAATGCTCGCGAGGATGACAACCTCGCCTGAGCAGAAGTTGTTGCCCTTCAGATCGTAATCAGATTGAACAGGTGAAACGCGAACGATCCGATGCACCATGAAATGTCGGACGCCTCGCTTTGGTTCGCGCTGATATGCCCGAACCAGCGGTCCATTTCGCCCTTCGACCATTCGCTTTGGCTCGATGATGCGAACGGAAGCGTCTTCATTGAGCTCTTTGTCGTACCAGATTCGTGATAGGACGCCGCGTTCGGTATTCAGGTACAGCTCTCGAAGGACTTCTTGGGGGTCACGCATCGTGGTTCTTTCACGCAGCCTCACGCACGTACTCGCGGCGCGCAAGCAATGCTGCCAATTGAAGCGATCGAACAGTCCTGGTCGCACGAGGGAAGTATCGCCACGCATCAGACGGTTGCATGCATGTATCGCGCACTAGGTCGTGGTAGGCATCAACTATCGCAATGCACCGCCTGGCTCGAAGCTCGGAAATGGCATTAGCGATCCGATCCTCATTCGTCGTGCCGGCGATTGATCTGTTGTGCCGCATTGACCACCCCTATGAAAAAGCGTCCTCCCGAGACGCTGGGCGCCAATGTACGGGGGACGCTGGGGGAAATTTTGAATTGTTGAAGCCGTGTTACAGAATGTTCAACCGTGTTCAAAGAAAGATCACTGCAATGCTTCGGCTCGCGCATCCGCCTCGTGCTCTTCGATCGACTTCATGCGGTTGGCAATCTCCTGCTTGAAGTTGCCTGGACCCTTGTTTGTAAACAGGTCTTTCGCCTCGGCAGACCAGGCAACGAGTTGGTCAACCCAAGGAATGTCGCCCGTCCCCGGCGGGTTCGGCACGAGTATCGGCGCTCCAGTAAATCCGCTGAGCGCAGGCTCGTTCTGTGCGTCAATTGAATTCTGCTTGGCATCGGTCAGGTTCGTGGACACTGTGTTGTAGACGGGGCCCGAAGTTGCCAGTGGCACTGATTTGCCCCGAAGATCCTTTTCAGCGTCCGTGATTTCCTGATCCAAGTCATCGAGAATATCTTCAAGCGCCATCGTCGTTTACCCCTTCATTCGCTGAACCGCCTTCCGCAGCCTCTTCCTGCTCCAATTCCTTTCGCACCAGAGCAGATTGCCTCGGCCCCTGCCACGCGAAAGAGAATGGCAGCATCATCAGGTGTAATGTCGCCGGCGGCCTTGAAACGAAAATGGCACCCGCTCGTGGGGCCAGCGGGTGCCACAATGCCTGCGTCGAGAAGCAAGGTAACGCAGGTCATGTAGGAGGCATGCGGGATGCATCCCGTCACATGGATATGTACTCCAGTTCAGATGCGACTCTGCGCCTGGGCTGTGTCGAGTCCATAGAAAAACCGACCGTGTCCGGCTTGGGAGCGGCGGAACACGGTCGATTGCCGGCTGAGTGTTTCGCCGACGGTGAGGCAAGCACAGTGCTTCACGATTCCGAGGCTGGAATCAGCGTGTTGATTGTTGTCGAAGTCGTGGACAACCAAGGATCGGCTACACAGGTCCATGGTGCGGCTGGCCCGTCATCGGCAGAGATGGTCGAGTCATTCAGCTCGAGGGAGTGGTGTTACAGATTGTTCAATGAGATTTGCGCGCGAGACCTGTTCTCCGACGCGCGTCCAATGAACGCATCGATGCCAATGAAGAGCCCGCCCATCCGCGAGGTGTGGTATGGACGCGTATTGCTCTCAGCACATTCCGGGAGATCTGAGAGCAGCTTCGGTAAGCACGCACAGCATCATTGCCGGCGCGCTAAGTCACAAGCACCAAACTTGAACATACGAAAACGCTCGCTGACCAAATGATCAACGAGCGAATAGTGGCACCGCGAGAATGCCATCTAAACGGCGCCAGGCCAACGATACTCGTTGCGCACATGATGGCAGGCGTAACGCAATTGCCTGTCTCTGAAAACACGTCCACCCGCGTTACGACGGATGAACGTGCTCGAGCCTCATTTGATCGCTTGGATCGAAAGGCGAATGCGGGAAATCGGCGTCTCCTCCAGCGCCGAGGCGCGGCACAGTTCCGCGCTTCGGCGTATTCGCAAGACCGTACTGAGATGTCCACATTGGACGAGGTGGCGTAATGGCTGAGTCTGCTTCGAATCGCTGCAAGTGTCACCTGATCTTCTGGTCGCTCCTCGCCTTCATTGCAATCTACGCATGGGCGGTGACCGCATGACGAAGGCTATGACCCACACCGAGCTGGTGATCGCAACTGAACAGGCCATGCGCGACATGTTCCCTAGTGTTATCACGTTCACCGAACCGCGCGTGAGTCGGAATCAACACGGTTTCGAGATTCCGGACGTGTTCGGCCTGGTCCCTCAGCGCGATGCCGGCGTCTGGTCTATCACCATGGAGTGCAAGGTCCAACGCAGCGACTATCTGCGAGACGCCCAGAAGCCGTTTCGGCAGAGTTGGAAGATGGGTCTCGGAGATGAGCGTTGGCTCGTACTCCCCGAGGGGCTTGCGGAACGACACGAGTGTCTGGAGTCACATCCAGGGTGGGGCTTGATCGTCGTCCGCGACGGGGTGTTCGAGCCAGTGTCCATTTCGCGGAGCAGCTTGCTCGACCCGAATCGCGAGATCATGCAGCGTTGTGAACACATGGCGAGCCGACGCGAACTCGCATTGGTCGCCAATGCCTACAAGCGATTGAAGTTCGGCGGCGACGACGTATCCGGAAGTAGGGGAGCATCTTCGGATTGGCTCGGTCGCGTTCAAGAGGTCATTGATCGGGAGGGTCCGGTGACGGGTGCCTACATCTTCAATCAGACCGAGCCGCCGAGAACGATGAAGAAGTCACAGGTGACGCGGAAGATCACTGATGCGGTTCGAAGCGGCCAGATCCAGGCGGACATTGATCAATCAACCGGGAAGACGTGGTATGCACCGAAGCAGACGTCGCGTCGATCCGCATTGGAGAGCAAGGATGCTCGTACTGACTCGGAACAGGGATCAATCGATCAGCCTGTCATCGAAGGATGGCACGCCGATCGGGGACATCAAGGTCGTCGAAGTGCGTGGATCACGTGTGAAGGTCGGCCTCACGTTCTCGGATGACATCAAGATTGAACGCACCGAAACACAGGTGCGGGAGCGACAGGCGTCGTGACCGACTAAGCATACATCACCGATCGCAATCGAGAGCCGCTCAAGAGGACCGCTGTGCGCATCGGTCGCACTGTGGCGACGACGCGGCGTCTCGCGAAGCAGAGACGCTTGTACACGGTCAGAGACTGCTCTGGACGCTGGTGGTCGTCGGCTGCCGCAGCTGCGGCGTTCATGGGTCAATGTCCGAAAGCTGCATACGCGATTGAATTTGCCCACAGAGAGCTCGGGGTACCGTCATTACCGCGCGCAAAACGGCAAAAGTTTCGTCAGCAATTCCAAGCTGAGAAGGCGCAGACGTTTGGCACTCACCAACTATCCACCTGTGCTAACCGCCCGACGAGTACATTCTAGCCGACTCGTGCTTAGTCATTTGTCCGGCGGTGCCGTCGAACGAGCGCGTGTCATTCTCGGCGGCCGCAATATGCCGTTTTGAAGGCGAAAAGTCGACCAATTCATCCAGCGAGTTGCCCCGCCCATATCCCGTGTGAACTTTCCGCACGTGCTACAAGCCGCACAGCGCCGGCCACTTCAGGCCCAGTCGCAGGGTCAGCCTTGAAGTGACCTGCACCTCGCGACGAAGTAATCGCGTCAATGCACGATTCCGGGAGAAGGACTCTATGGCACTGCGCGTTCGAAAGCGGCACGTTCTGATAATCCTCATCGCCTGCACGCAGGCCCTCTGCCTGACCTGGGGCATTGGGGTCTTCAGCGCGTGGATTCGGTCTTCGCTCTGGACCATCGTTCACGACCAGGTCGTCGCTGACAACGTGCAGACGGCCGGTCAGTTGGCGACGCTGATTCGCGAGATTGAAGTGTCAGACATTCGAGAGAATCGGGACTCGTGGGCGCGCCTGCAGTCCATCGTTGATGACATCCGGCTCCCGAATGATGGCTTCGTCTGCGTTGCCGACGCCGCTGACGGCGCGATTCTTTGTCACCCGCAATTTGATGCCGCCGTCGCGATCCTACATGGCGAATCACCGGACGACGTCACGATGTCGAAAAACGCTGCGCCTGCTTCAGACACGTCCGCACCGATGATGAAGAAGAAGATGATGCTGCCGGACACGGCCCAGAAGTCCGCGTCGGTGGCCACGCCCGATCCGCCGATGATGAAGAAAGACATGCCTGTGGGCGATCCTGATGCGGCAACGCCTGCGGGACGCTCGGCGCCGATGATGAAGAAAAAGATGATGCTCGGCGCGGCAGAATCGACGGGCGAGCTATCGCAGCGCGTTGATATCACCAGCCAGACGACGATGTACGACGGCGAATTACAGATCATTGCCGCCGCGTATCTTCCGGGCATGGATGCGCATGTCAATGTCCATCAAAAGGCCTCTGGCATTCAGGCACGGATTGATGGCATTGTTGCGCCCGTGCTGCCAATTGGCCTGATGGTTTCGCTGGCGATTGTGTTCAGCACAACTGGGCTCATCACGTTTATCGTGCATCGCTACGAAAACCGGCTCGCAGCGATCAACGAGGGTCTCGAGGATCTCGTCCGCGTGCGATCACGCTCGCTCCTTCGTACCCGTGACGCTGTCGTGTTCGGCCTTGCCAAGCTTGCAGAGTCACGTGACACGGATACGGGCTCTCATCTCGAGCGCATACGACGGTACGTCGGTGTACTTGCGTGGCACCTGGCCGATCCGCCCGAAGAGATCGATGAAGCCTACATCGATCGAATTCAGCTGGCGTCTTCACTGCATGACATCGGCAAGGTCGCGATCCCTGATGCTGTACTTCTCAAACCTGGCAAGCTGACAGCTGAAGAGCGAGAGATCATGGAGACGCATGCAAAGCATGGAGGCGAATGTCTGGCTGCGATCGGACAGAAGCTGGGCGAAGACGACTTCCTGCAGATGTCACATGAGATTGCGATGTACCACCACGAGAAGTGGGATGGGACCGGATACCCGCACGGCCTTGCTGAGACGATGATCCCGCTGTCCGCACGACTCGTTGCCTTGGCGGATGTCTATGACGCGCTGCGTTCACGTCGTCCGTATAAGGAACCGATGCCTCACGCGAAAGCAAAGCAGATCATTCTCGAAGGACGCGGGACGCACTTTGATCCCGATGTCGTCGATGCCTTTCTGCGCTGCGAGTCTGACTTCATTTCCGTCTCGGAGAGCCTTCAGGAAAAGCCGGTGGATTGCGCAGGTCACGCGAAAGCGGCCTGAAGTTTCACGATGTGTCCGTCAGACATCGCCACAGCACATCCGAGACGGCCGTCATTGGGAGCGTTTCGCCGAATGGCAACGATTGCGGCGATGTCGGCCCGAGCATGATCGGTGCATACGTCGCATCCACGCGATCACGTCCGTGCGATCCCTTGACGAGGGCGGGATCAGTGGGAATGACGTCCATCAGCGTCCGGAAGCCCAACTTCTTACGAATCAGTTTGCTGATGATGCGGACCTTCGGAAGGGCAATTGAAGGATCGATGAATAGTTCGAGTGGGTCGTACCCAGGCTTCCGATGAATGTCGACAGTGCGGGCGAAATCCGGCGCGCGAGCCTCGTCGAGCCAATAGTGATATGCGAACCAGTGACGAGGTTTCGCGACGAGAACGAGTTCACCTGCACGGTCATGCGCCAAACCGCGATCGCGTTGCCCGCTGCGGTCCAGCACCTCATCCACGCCGGCCATGGCTTCGCACAGCGAAGCGACGCGCGACACGTTCGAGGCATCACGGACATAGACGTGCGCGATCTGATGATCCGCCACCGCGAACGCATCGCTCGCGCCCGCGTCGAGCAATTCGCCGCCATCTTCCGTTCGAACTCGAAGCAAGCCTTCGCGGCGCAGGACTCGATTGACCTCAATCGCGCGATCGACCGGCTCGATGCCGTATTCACTCACAATCAGGACGCGATAACCAGCGGCTTCAAAATGGTCGATGCACGCGCCGACGACATCGTCGATTTCGCGGATGAGCGCGGGGACATCGTCATGAACCGGTCCGAGTTTCTGTAGTCCGTAATCAAGATGTGGCAGATACACCAACATCAGCGTCGGATTGAAGCGGCGCTGCACATGCATGGACGCATCCGCAATCCACTGACTTGATGTGATGGATGACGCCGGACCCCAGAAGTTGAACAGCGGAAACTGCCCCAATTCGCGCTGCAGTTCATCGCGAAGATCGGCGGGATATGAATAGACGTCTGGCACTTTGCGGCCGTCCGCCTTGTATTGCGGGCGTGGCGTCACCGACATGTCCGCGCTGGAGTACATGTTGTACCACCAGAACATATTCGCGCAGGTGAAGTTCGGATCCTCGGCCTTGGCGCGATCCCAGATCTTCTCGCCGTTGACGAGCGCGTTGGACTGATTCCAGAACTGCACCTCGTTCATCGTGCGGTTGAACCAGCCATTGCCGACGATACCGTGATCGCTGGCGTCACGACCCGTGACCATGGCCGACTGCGCGGTGCAGGTCACGGCCGGCAGGACCGGCTGGAGATGACGCTGGCCGTGCTGCGCCGCAAACGCGGTGAGTCTCGGCGCGTGATCCCCGAGCAGGGACTCACTTAGCGCGACAACATTGATGATGACCGTGGGTTGCATAGCGTCGACGATGGGGAATCATGTCCCGAGGATGAACCGATGCAGCACCAGCGTACACAGAAAACACAGCCCGGCGAGAGATGCCATCTCAGTCTGTCCCCATGATGACAGCAGCATCGCGTCCAACAGGCTGATACCGGCAAGCCAGCCGAGCACCGAAGCGCCGATTCGTGGCGGCGTTGCGTAGGCGGCGACTGATGCCCAGATGACCCATCCGATGAACATACACATGAAGACGGCCGTCTCCGCGCCCATGCCGCGCCACGGCACGACGAGCGTGAGGACGCCGGCAACGATCATCCAGATCACCAGCCATCGTGCTGGGGATGGTGTGTCATCGTGTTCGGACCGAGCAATGACTGTCAGCAGGATGATGTAGAGCGCAAGCCCAACCGCCGGCACGGCGACCTCGATCGGGCCAGGTGGCCATGCGACTGCGACGGCAGCCGTGACGTAGATCAGTCCGCGACACAAGCCCATCGCGATCGCGGCAATTGCCGTCACCTTATGCCATCGGTTGTACACGATGATGCATGCAACCAATACGGCGGCACCGGCGGCCGCGCGCGGGCTCGCCAGTGAGGTCAACCCGACGCCGCCCGCGAGGCACACAATGGTCACGACGAGCGCAGATCGACGGGAAATCCTGCCCGAAGGAATCGGACGATGATTGGCGTGGATAGCGTCATACGCGGCATCAAGCACATCGTTCAACGCCATGCCGCCGGCGTAAAGCAGACACATCGCGACGGCGAGGACAACTATGGTGTTCGTTGCCAGTTCGTTGTCGATGCCGGCGCCGATCGCCACGCCGACCAGCACGTTGCTCACGACAGTGGGGAGGTTGGACAGCCGACACAGCGCGAGCACCGCCATGACGTTGGATCGCAGCCGCATCATCGCAAGCCTCGTTCATCGGCTCGATCAATCAGCCATCGCATTTCTGCGGCGATGCCTTCGGCAAGTGTCGTTGGCTGATGCGCAGCGGGCAGGACCGGCCACGCATACGTTTCAACCTCGAAGTGCTTGATGGCAGGGAAGTCCGGCAGGCAATCGAGGACATCCAGAACCGCCTGTTGTGTGGTGCCGTACTGTCCGCAGTTGGCCATGTGAATCGGCACGTGGAAGTGAATGCGCCAATCGCCGTCTGGGCCGGCGTCGATCGCATCGGGGAGATCATCGAAGAACGCTGTGCCTTCGGTACTCGTGATGCGTGTCTGGTGCAGGTATCGATTTTCCGCGAACGCGCGCAAGCCTGCTCGCGCGTCAGTCGAATCAACGTGTGCGGTCAACGCGGAAGAGATCTGAATCTTGCCGACGGTGATGCCGGCATCAGCGTACTTCTGCAGCACATCGCGCTGATCTTCGCCCATGACGGCGGCATGACAGACGTCGTGACAGACGCCGAGGTAGCGCCGGCGGATATCGTCGGGGATCACGGCAAGATGCTCGCTGAAGAATCGGACGACATCGTCGCTCGTGCTCAGCATGCAACCCGGTTCAGGTTCAAGCAGAATCATGACCTGCCTGCCCAATACTTCTTCCAATCCGACCATGCCTCGGACGATCGCGGCAAGATACATGCTGGCACGTTGCATGGCGTCATCATCAAGATCACTCGGCCAACCGATCGGCAGGGTTGAGATTGAACCGTATGAACCCTCATGCGTCTGGGCCGAAACGATGCTGCCAAGACAGCCCGTGTATTGAGCGCGCGTGATGTCTGCCCATGTCGGTCGGTACACATCGTGCTTGACGCGATCGGCGTGGAAATCGCTGTAGGGAAATCCGTTCATCGTGAACGCGACCAGGCCGCGTTGATCGAGCCAGTCGCGCAATGCAACTTCGCCAGCGTGCGCTTCACTGTGTCCTACATTCGGTCCGCCGCCCGCGATCTCCATGGCCGCGTCCGATGAAAGCCACAGGCCGATGCCCATGGGTTCATCAGGCGACACGATACGCTTCACCGCAAGGGCGTGCGTCTCGAGGTTTGCTTTGGTGTCTGCCCACGACGCACCTGCGTGCACGTTGGTGCAGTATCCAAGCCACGTTTCAGGGCCGAGGACATCACGCATCGATCGAGAAGTTCGGACTCTGACTGAGAAACTGCTTCGGATTCCCGAAGCTGATGCGGTCAATTGTCTCAAGCGCATGACCGCGACGCTTCATTTCCTGTTGTGCCTTCGGAACGGCGAGCGGATCGCTCGCACCCCAGTCGCCGGCAGAGTTGATCCATAGCCGTTCGCTGCCGTACATCTCGATGATGTCTGCAGCTCGCTGCGGTGTGCACTTTGTTTCCGGATACAACGTCATGCCGGCCCAGAAGCCATGCTCCAGGACAAGACCAACCGTGTGTTCTTCCACGTGGTCGATCAGTACGCGGCTCGGATCAATGCCCGGCTGGTTGCGCACCGCATCAATGATCAATCGCGTTCCTTTGAGTTTGTCCTCGAGGTGCGGCGTATGCACAAGGACGAGTTGATTGTGTGCTGCCGCGATTGCCAGATGCTCTTCGAGGATCTTCAGTTCGTTCTTGCTGTTCTTGTTCAGGCCGATCTCGCCGACGCCGAGCACCGTGGGTTTCGCGAGGAACTCCGGGATGAGCTGCAGGACTTCGCGAGCGAAGCCGACATCTTCCGCTTCCTTCGGATTGATGCAGATCCAGCAGAAATGCTGAATGCCGTATTGCGCAGCGCGCGCGGGCTCCGTCGACGTCAGATGACTGAAGTAATCGTGAAACCCCGCCGCAGAGCTGCGGTCAAATCCTGCCCAGAACGCCGGCTCGGTGATCGCCACGCAGCCTGCGAGCGCCATGCGTTCGTAGTCGTCTGTCGTGCGCGACACCATGTGAATGTGCGGATCGATGTATCTCATGCGCCGGTTGCTCCACCCGGCGGGTTCGCGCCATGCGCGCCTTTCAGGCCCGCGGCGGAATCGATCGGTTCTGTCGAATGATCGCTGAAGACTTCGAGAACGCGACGTGCACGCTCCGGTTCGCCGTCAGACAATACACGCAACGCCTGTTCGAAAGCCGCCATGCGGAAGTCGGTATAGCCGTCGAGGTCATCGCGGGTGCGATCGAGTCGATCAAGAAACGCTGCGATATCGAGCAGCTTCGCCCGATGTTCCATGAAGTACATGCCGATCGCCGTGGATCGTTCGAGCAGGCAGTCTGAATCTGGCTTGGTCATGCGTCCCGTTCTCCGACCCGCAAGGATACACGCTCCCTGCGACGCCGTGCGGATTCCGCACTCACTCGACCGTCGTCGACGGGACACGCGATTCGCCATCCGCCAGCATATCGATGGCACGCTGCATGACGTGCAGATCGATCGAGTGCACATCGATCGGCTTTCCGATGCCGGTCAGCAACGGAATCGTGAGTTGGCCACCAAGGTGTTCGCGGAATTCCTTCAGGCCTTCGAAGAGTGTTTGCTGATCGTGCATCGCGTGATGACGGATCGGGAGCCCGAGGTTCTCGAGCGTGGTGACGATGCGATCGCGGTCCGTCCACGGCAACATGTCCAGCAGCGCCGCATACGTGACATCGATCGCAAGGCCGATCGAGACTGCTTCGCCGTGTCGCAACGTGAAGTCGGTCATCTGTTCCAGCTTGTGCGCGGCCCAGTGACCAAAGTCCAGAGGACGCGCTTCGGTCAGCTCGAATGGATCACCGAATGTCACGATGTGTTCGAGATGCAGTTCTGCTGACGCCGCGATGATCGCCGACGCGGTCATGACATCTCGACGGCGAATGCGCGTCGCGCTACCTTCGATGGCCTCAAAGAGCTCAGCATCCTTCAGGAGCGCCACTTTGACCGCTTCGCTGAAGCCCGCACGCCAGTCGCGATCGTCTAGCGTTCCAAGGAACGATGAGTCGTTGATGACCGCCCACGGGACGGTGAACGATCCGATGAAGTTCTTCTTGCCAAACGCATTGATGCCGTTCTTCACGCCGACGCCGGAGTCATCCTGAGCGAGTGTCGTGGTGGGGAAGCGCACGAGGCGCACGCCGCGATGACTGATGGCCGCAGCGAAGCCAACGGCATCGAGGACCGCGCCGCCGCCAAGCACAATGACGAATGAGTGTCGACAGATCGCGTGATCATGAATAGCACGCACGATGCGCTGGTACGCATCCGGATCCTGTTTGCAGGTTTCGCCGCCGGGAACAACCATCGTGCTTCCGACGGGGAGCATGACGTCCGCGTGGTGGTTGGCGTACGCTGCGATGCGGTCTGGAAGGTCCGGCTGGGCATCGAGCAGGCCCGAATCGATGCAGATCAGGCAGCGGGCCGGATCGTCTCGACCAGCGTCGTCGATCACCTGTCGCAGCACAGGATTGGTCGGGTCGAGCGCATCTTGGGTGGTGATGAGTCGATGCGGCACGTCGACGTCGACGCGGGCCGCATACTCGCCAGGTGCGAATTTGGATCGCACCGGTTCGGTTGAATCGCCGTGATGCACCGCCACCTCCTCATACCTCCGGCTTCCGGCAGTGGTATTGTTCGCCCGAATGTCCACGCGGGCTGCGTCAAGACGGCAAATTGGCGATGAATCGATGGCTATCGGCTCGAAACCGGCTCGCCCTGGCGGACCGGCGGGCGTCCGACCGCGAAATACGTGAATCCGGTTTCCTGGAATGGTCGTCGCCGATAAATATTTCGGCCGTCGAAGATCACCTTCTCGCGCAGGCGACGTCCGATCTCCTCGAAGTCCGGGTGACGGAACTCGCTCCACTCCGTGCACACGATCAACGCATCAGCGTTGTCGAGCACGTCGTACATATCGTCAACGGTCTCCACGTCAGGCATGACCGCGTTGAGATTCTCAGCCGCCACCGGATCAAACGCCCGAACTGATGCGCCAGCCTTGAGCGCGTGCTGCATCAGCGTGATGGATGGTGCTTCACGAATGTCATCCGTGCCCGGCTTGAACGCGATACCCCAGAACGCCAGCGTCTTGCCCGCGAGCGAGTCACCTTCGTAGTACGCGGCGATCTTCTTCCAGAATCGCTGGCGCTGCTCCTGATTGACGACGTGAACCATGTCGTTGAGCTTGCATTCAAAACCCACGGACTTGCCCATGCCGACAACTGCAAGCGTATCCTTCGGGAAGCACGAACCGCCATATCCAAGTCCCGGATACAGGAATTGATTCCCGATGCGGTGGTCAGCGGTCATGCCTTCGCGAACAAACTTGACATCGGCGCCATAGTGTTCGCAGAGCGATGCGATTTCATTGATGAAGCTGATTTTCGCCGCGAGCATTGCGTTCGATGCGTACTTCACCATCTCCGATGAGCGTACGTCGAACACCATGATCGGATTGCCCTGCATCACGAACGGTGTATACAGATCGCGAAGCAACTCGCCCGCATCTTCCTCATCGACGCCGCACACGACGCGATCGGGCTTGCGGAAGTCATTGATCGCGTCGCCTTCCTTCAGGAACTCCGGATTGTTCGCAATCATGAACGGGCATTTGGTACGCGACCGAATGCGATCGCGAACCGCGTGCGTGGTTCCAACGGGGACCGTCGACTTGACGACCACGAGCTTCGGCTTCTGATTCGGTCCCAGCGCATCGATGCAATCTGCAATCACATCCGCTGCTGCGAGCACGTAGTTCAGGTCCGCCGAACCGTCCTCGTCGGACGGCGTGCCGACACAGATGAAGATGACCTGCGCGTCTTCGTACGCGTCCTTCGCGTTCGTGGTGAACGTCAGGCGACCCGCTTTCGCGTTCCGCGTGATCATGTCTGTCAGGCCCGGCTCGTGAATGGGTGACTGACCGTTGTTCAGCATGTCGATCTTGGCCTGGTCAACATCCAGGCAGATGACATCGTTACCGCTGTTCGCGAAACACGCGCCGGTGACCAGTCCGACGTATCCCGTGCCGACCATCGTGAGCTTCATCTGCGAGATTCCTTTGCTAATGCCGCATCGGGCACAATGTCCGAAGCCGAGTTCTATCGGCACCTTCTGTCATCGGATCAACCAATTGATGAGAGCTCGACCCGGCCTTCCAGCGCCCGCAATCGGGCTTTTCGCCCCAGCGCCGCCGAGTCAGGATCCCTCCAACCCCCGAAACCGTGGAGTGTACCATCCGACGCGATCACTCGGTGGCAGGGGACAATGACCGGGAGCGGGTTCTTTCGCATCGCCTGACCTGCCGCTCGAATCGCCTTCGGCGACCCCGCTCGAACCGCCAGTTCCGCGTAACTCACCGTCTCGCCCGCGGGGACGTCCCGCAGCGCGGTCCAGCACGACCGATAGAACGGCGGACCGGCCGGCGTCGGCACGAACGAGAAATCGACCGGCTCGCCGGCAAAGTACCGCGTCAACGCATCGATGATCGTCGGCTCCAGATCCGGATCCTCGCGGCCATCGATGACCGTCCCTGGCTCATCGAGCCATTCCAGACCGATATCGCCGGATGGCTCCCGGATGAGCGCCATCGGTCCGGTCGGTGTATCGAGATGTCGGTACCGTCGTTCCATCCCGCAAAGCTCCCGCGTCAGCGTTCGATCATCGCCTGGTTATTGCCAGGTCAACCACGACCGGCAGGTGGTCCGAAGCGCGTTCCGTGTCCAGCAGTTGCAATCGATATTCCTCTCGCCAGTGCTCCGCGAGATCCTGCGTGTCGAGGACGAAGCCGTTCACCGATTGCATCGTTGCATCGGAGTACACGATGTAATCCAGTCGCCCCGGCGCGAACGGTGTGCCGCGATCGGCCCATGTGGTGTTCGCCGCGCCATCCAGATGCATCGGGTTCGACACGCCAAGCGCTGAGCCGTCTGCGTCAAGACTATCGATCATTCGTGTCAGTGGCGTCTTACTGCCCACGAGGTTCAGGTCGCCGCCGATCACGATGTTGTTCGCGCCGTATCGCCGAGAGACTTCCTGAATGACCTCATTAACGAGTGACGCCTCGACGAGTCGCTTGTCATCTTCGCGACTGTTGATGCGTCCACAGCATTTGAGGTGCGTGGAAGCCACGAGCACATCGCCGCGACCGGTTTCGACGATCGCACCAACAACGCGAACCGTCCGCTCAGGTGCACTCGGATACCGCACCTGATCCAGTTCCGGCACCTTGATGATCGGATACCGGCTGACGATCGCGGTTCGCAGGTTGCCGCCCGCCGTACCGAATGACACGTGCCATTCCTTGCCATCCGGATGCTTGATCTGACCGTTGAAGAAGCCGGCGACCTGTCGAGCGGAATGCTTGTCCGTGAGTTCCTGCAGCAGGACGACATCCGGCTGCAACGCTCGGAACACGCGGGCGAAGATCTCGGACTTAGAAAACAGCGCACCGCGTTCACCGTTCCAGCTGATCACGCGAAGCGCATCTGCGGTCGTCGCCAGCGGATCCTGTTCCTGCGTGATCACGATAGGCGATGTCGGCGTCAGGTCGACGCGGAAGGACTCTGTTTCGTCGACAAGGACGCCGCCGGCACCTTGCATGTGCAGCTTGGCAATGAAGTGATCACCTTTGAACAGCGGGGCGGTGCGCGGGAGTTCGATACCGCGTTCGATGCGGATTTCGACTTCCTTGGTCGCATGCGTTGGCGCAAACACGAGTCCGACGTCATAGCCGCTCAGGTGTCGAGCATTCGCATCGTTGTTGCGCGGCACGTATCCCGCGGCCTGCACACCAACACCACGGCCGGCGCGGTTGTTGCGTTTGTTGTGCGGCGGCGTGAACTGGATCGCGATCTCCGCGCCGGGAACGCCGAACGCTTCGCGACCGGTTTCCGTATCGCCGTCCGCGTCGAGGATGATCGACAGGCAACCGTCGAGTCCTTGCACATTGACCGTGCGGGTGAGGTTGATGCGGAAGTAGACGTGATCTGCGTCATGGCGCACCGAGATGTCCTGAATGTCGACCGGTCCGTTCGGGGCGTCGACAGGGTCGGTCAGGACAACCGCGTCCGCGGTCCAGTCTTCGAACGTGCCATCCATGACCACGGCGGGGCCGTCGGCGGAGGCAGGCAGGGTCGCGACGAGCGGAACAGCAGTGACAAGTGAAAGCAACGGCAGCATGCGTGGGATTCCCTTCGATTCGGGCATTGGAAATTGCCCGGTTCGCGTATCGTACGTCGATCAGACGCCGGACGGTTCGGTCCAATTCCAGGAGTCGGCGGGAACGTGGCGAATTTGCCTGAAGACACATCGCACGCCACCTGCCCACGTTGCGGCTATGCCCTGAATGGCCAGATTGCCGCGTGGACGGATCAATGCCCGCTGGATGGCACCTGTGCCGAATGCGGTCTCGAATTCGCATGGGGCGATCTGCTGACGAATCGACTGCACACACCGAAGTGGTGCATTGAATACGGCAAAAAACGCGACTACTGGCATCGTCTGATTCGAACGCTGGTGTTGATGTGCTGGCCGTGGTCGTTCTGGAAGCGGCTACGTCTTGAGCATACGCCACGGACGTCCAGACTCGTCACTCATGGCGCGCTCGCCATCGTACTCACGTACCTCAGTTTCGCAGTCTTGACGTACGTGTCGCATCGACTTGTTGCAGTGCCAAGTTGGTATCAGCAGAATCAAGCGACGCCGCGGCGAGGGCTTGGGGTCGAACTGCGGTGTGCGCAGGAAACGCTCGTCATGCCATGGCGAACGGATGGTGTATTCAATCCGAAGTATCGAGGCTGGCGCTGGGTTGCGAATTGGAATGCGCCAAGCGATTCCATCATGGATGCGGATCGACTCCGCCCAATCGTTGCGCTGGCATTGCACGGTGCGATGATTTCCATCTTCGTTGCCGCATTGTTCACTGTGCTGCCAGTCTCGCGTCGCGAGGCCAAGGTCAAATTCGTTCATATCGCGCGTGCCGCCATGTATCCGATCGTTTTCGCGTGCGCCTGGTTGGTGGTATGTCTTGGCGCTGGAGCAATAACGACAGCAAGTTGGTCGTGGGGGCTCCGAGGGACGCTCGATGATCTTCTCGCCATTCCCGCCGCATTGCTCATGATCATCCCATTCGTATGGCTCCCGTTTCAGATCGTCTGGTGGAGCGTCGCGACGAGACGATATTTGCGCATGCCGCACAGTTGGGGTATTGGAATATTGCTTGTCATCGCAGCGACGCAGATGTCCATTGCGATCTATGCGTACGGAACGAAGCAGCTTGTCTGACGAACGACGCTATGCCGAAGCGCCTACCTGCCCACGTTGCGGCTATGCCCTCAACGGTCAGATTGCCGCATGGACGGATCAATGCCCGCTGGATGGCACCTGCGCCGAATGCGGTCTCGAATTCGCATGGGGCGATCTGCTCACGAATCGACTGCACACACCGAAGTGGTGCATTGAGTTTGGGCGAAAGCGATCCATCCCGTTGCGCCTCCTCGGCACGTTGATGATGATGTGCTGGCCGTGGAAGTTCTGGAAAGACCTGAAGCTGGAGCATGCGATTCGACCGGCTCGTTTTCTCGTGTTCTACCTCGCCGCGATCATGGTGCTGTATGTCGCGATGGCAGGAACCGTGTACGTCGAGCATCGATTCGGTGAGTTGGCGAGATCGCTCCAGTACGTACCCGCCGGACTTCAACCTTCGATCAGCCTCGCGGACGAGGTCATCTACGGACTCAAGATCCTGGCGATGCCATGGGCTGATACGACATCACTTGATTACACGGTGAATGTCGTACCGTTCAATTACCTCTCGTCACCCGGCGAGATCCTCACCGGGATGATCAAGGAGTTCCTGTTCTACGTACTCGCGATCGGCATGCTCGTGCATATCGGTGTGATGGTGGCGTCATTTTGCCTGTTGCCGGCATCACGACGTCGCGCTCGAGTGCAGTGGCGACACATCGCTCGAATCGGCATGTACCAAACCGCTGTACCGATGGCGTACATGTGTCTTTCGTGCACGGCTGAGTGCGCCGATTTCGTCATCTTCAGCCTCACGCCGACTTATACGGAGTACTACTTTATTGTCGACATGATCGCTTACTTTCTGTGGGTGCCATTCAACGCGATCTGGTGGAGTGTTGCGGTGGGGCGATACATGAGGATGCCGCATGGGTGGGCGGTCGGAATCCTCCTGACGATCCTGTCGACGCTGCTTCTGCCATTCTGTCTCGTGCCGATTCTGATGATCTTCGATACGCCAATCTGACGTGATCCTTCGCCCGCTTTGACGAGTCCCCGTAGGGCGGGTTCTCCGAACCCGCCGTCTTGAATCTAGCTCGTAAGTCGATTTGACCTGAGCGTAGAGCTACCATGCCTTCCACGCATCGACCTTGAACGAGGTCGGCATGCCGAACTACCGGCGAGCATTTATTCCAGGCGGGACGTTCTTTCTCACGTCGGTCACGCGCGATCGAAGGCCAATTCTTGTCGATCCGCTATATCGAAACGCGCTCGCGGAAGCGATTCGCTCGACACAGCGTCATCTTCCATTCGCATGCATTGCGATTGTGCTACTGCCGGATCACTGGCACATCATCCTCACGTTACCACCCGGCGATGCGGACTTCTCGCGGCGAATGCACGCCATCAAACGTCAGGCGATTCTCCGTTCTCGAAGACGTTCGCTATGGCAGAAGAGATTCTGGGAACGCACAGTCTGCAATGAGAAGGAGTTCGTCCGGCTGGTCGATTACATTCACTACAACCCTGTGAAGCATGGTCATGCGAGCTGCCCGCACGACTGGCCATTCTCATCGTTCCATCGATTCGTGCGCGAAGGCACGTATCTCCAGGATTGGGGTTGCTCGTGCCGTGGACGACGTGTCTGCAGGCCAGACAACACGTCGCTTGCAACGCTCGTTGGTGAATGAGCTCGCTCACACATCTGAATCGGCGGGTTCGGAGAACCCGCCCTACGAAGAAGCGATGAATATCGATTCGCGAGGCTCTGGACGATCAGGTGATCCTTCGCCCGCTTTGACCTACCATGTCGGCATGAGCACGACCACGATGAACGTTGATCTCGACCCGTCATCCCGCGCCCTCATGAGCCTGCTCGAAGCGGCCGATCCCGTCGCCGCTGACCTGCTCGCCAAGGAGGCCGATCGGCAGGCAAATACGCTCGAACTCATCGCGAGTGAGAACCACGTCACGCCCGCCGTCATGCACACCATGGGCTCGTGGCTCACCAACAAGTACGCCGAAGGCTATCCCGGCAAGCGCTATTACGGCGGCTGTGAATTCCACGACCAGATCGAAGACCTCGCTCGCGACCGTGCGAAGGAACTCTTCAAGTGTGGATACGCCAACGTCCAGCCGCACAGTGGCGCGAATGCCAACGTCGCCGCGTTCATGGCGCTGCTCAATGCCGGTGACAGAATCCTGTCATTGCCGATCTCCTCGGGTGGCCACCTCAGTCACGGTCTCAAGCCGAACTTCTCCGGCACCTTCTACGACATCGTTGACTACGACCTCGATGCAGACACCGAGATGCTCGACTATGACGAGATTCAGCGCATCGCGACTGAGACGAAGCCGAAGATGATCATTTGCGGGTACTCCGCGTATTCGCGCACCATCGACTTTCCACGATTCCGCGCGATCGCGGACAGCGTTGATGCGGTGCTGCTTGCGGACATCGCGCATATTGCGGGTCTTGTCGCGACCGGCGTGCATCCTTCACCAATCGGTCACGCGCACGTCGTCACAACGACAACGCACAAGACATTACGCGGTCCGCGCGGCGGTCTGATCCTGACGAACGATGAAGAGTTCGCGAAGAAGATCGATCGCAAGGTTTTCCCGGGTTCACAAGGCGGACCGCTCATGCACGTCATCGCCGCCAAGGCGGTTGCATTCGGCGAAGCGCTCAAGCCTGAGTTCACGACATACTGCGAGCAGGTCGTGGCGAATGCCCGAGCACTCGCCGGCGCACTGACGGAGCGCGGCTATCGACTCTGCTCAGGTGGGACCGACAATCACTTGATGCTCGTTGACCTTCGTCCGCGCGATGCGAACCTCACCGGTGCGGACGCCGAACGCTGGCTCGAGATGGCGGGCATCATTGTGAATAAGAATGGCATTCCGAACGATCCGCGCAAGCCGATGGTGACGAGCGGCCTGCGTCTCGGCACGCCGGCACTGACGACGCGTGGCCTCGGTGAAGCCGATATGGTCGCGGTCGCGGATCTGCTGGATCGCGTGATGGGCAGCAACGGCGATGAAAGCGTCTGTGCCCAGGTTCGCGACGAAGTCCGGACGATGTGTGCACGATTCCCGCTGCCACACTGATTGGGCAGAGGGCAGTTGGCAGATGACGGAGGACTGTCGAAATGGCAGCCATGATGCGCAGTTGCGCCCTCGCAGCCCGGCATGGACTTTGCATCTTTCTGATTGGATCGCTCGAATTCAATCGAGCTACGGCGTTTCCGAACAAGAGATGACATGACCGCATTCACCAATAACCTCAAGACCGTCGCGCTGCTCGGCGCGCTCTTCGCCCTCGTTGTCTGGGTCGGCAGCTTCTGGGGTACCGGGGGCATGCTGTTCGCCGGCGTGATCGCCATCGTCATGAACTTCGGTGCATGGTTCGCTTCCGACCGCATTGCTATTACGGCGATGCGCGGCATCGAGATCGATGAGCACAAGCTCCCGCACGTCTACGACATGGTGCGTCGACTTTCACAGCGCGCTGGCTTGCCCATGCCGCGTGTGTACATCTGCCCGCACAAAGCACCCAATGCATTCGCCACCGGCCGTAGCCCGAAGAAGTCCGCGGTCGCCATCACCGAAGGTCTGCTGCAGATCCTTGACCACGAGGAACTCGAAGGTGTCATCGCACACGAACTCGCGCATATCAAGAATCGTGACACGCTGACATCGACCATCGCCGCCACCGTCGCGGGCCTGTTCGCCATGATGGCTCAGATGTCGTTCTATATGTTCGGCTTCTCGCGCGGGAACCGCGGCGGGAATCCGCTGGTGTTGATCGGCGTGGTCACCATCGGGGCGGTCGGTGCTGCGATGATCAAAGCGATGATCAGCCGAAGTCGCGAATACGTTGCCGACGCCGATGGCGCGCAGATCGCCGGCTCGCCGCGCGGCCTTGCCTCGGCGCTGCAGAAGCTGGAATCGATGTCGAAACGCATCCCGCTTCAGCAGCCGAATCCCGCGATGAACAACATGTTCATCGTCGAACCTTTCATGGGCAAAGCGATGACGAATCTTTTCGCAAGCCATCCGCCGACGCAGAAGCGTATTGCGGCCCTCATGAACCCGTGATGATCTCGTGTTCGCGCGCGAGATATACGATCGCGTGCCAGATACTCGGGTAGATCGTGTCTTTCGACGGATCGTCTTCCTCACCTGCGCTCGGATGGTGAATGGCATCGCTTGGCGGTGCGATGAGGAACCAGTTGTGTCCTTCATCAGACCAGCCGATCACATGCGATCCAGCGCGGGCGCCGCGCGGCTTCTGCCGGCGGTTCAGCAGATGCACGTACGCGAACTCCGTAGAAAAATTGTGGAAGTCAACGCGCTCGATACGTTCGCACCAGGCATCGAGCGCGGGCGGTAGGCCGTTCGGGAGCGGCGGACTCTGCGGCGTGCGCGGCGTCACCGTTACGCGCTCAGGATCGTTGAGGATTGAAACCGCGGCTTCAACCGCGTCGTCGAGCGACATCGCCTGCACATCGGTGAGGAGCGCTGCGCACGCTTCGACGGTGTCATCCCACGAATCGTGCATCATGCCGGCAGTCAGGTTGACCCACAACCCACCAAGTCCGACAAGACCGAGCAACGAGATGGCAAGTCCCGCGCCATATGACAACGAACCCGACAGATTGAAGACGTTGTAGCCGATGACGCCGACGCCAACCCCGGCACTCAACCAGATGGTGATGAATAGCACGCATCCGATTGGTCCGATGGTTGGGACGATTGAACGTCGCGTTTGTGGTGGCGGCAGTTTGGGGGTCATGATGTCGCTGGCGGTATGCCGCCGACCTGGCGCAGGCCTTCGTAGATTGCAGTGCACACCGCGGTCGCGAGGTTCAAACTGCGCGCGCGAGGATCTTCGACCATCGGCAGCGTGATGCGCGCTTCGTCGCCCCAGCGTTGCGCCACCCAGTTGTGGACGGCATCAGGAACACCGCTCGTCTCGCGACCGAACAGCAGGTAATCGCCGGCGCGCAGTTCAGCGTCCCAGTGGGGCGTCTCACTCCGCGTCGTATAGAGGAACAAGCGTTCGATCGGCTCGCGTTCGAGAAACGCATCCCATGAGTCATGCTCGGTCCACTCCACGAGATCCCAGTACTCGAGGCCGGCCCGTCGGCGGGCCTTTTCCGACATATCGAACGAGATCGGATGGATCACATGGAGCTTGCAACGGGTGGCGGCACACGTTCGGCCGATGTTCCCCGTGTTGTTGGGTATCTCCGGGTGCAGCAGCACGATGTGGAAGATTGGTGGGGGCATGAGACCGGCATCACGGCAGATGTTTCGGGGATGGGGTGCATCGTGAGGCTCGGACCTCGCGGATTTGATTATATTGGATTGGTTTTGTTGTCCGGTGAAGGTTCGGTGAAGCCGGGTACGCTTCGCCTTTCCTCCCGAGGAGGTACCCCAAGCCCAAATACACCACGACTGATCTTCGCAACCTCGCCCTGCTTGGCAGCGCCGGCGCTGGCAAGACAACACTGGTCGAGGCGATGCTGCACAACGCCGGCATCATCGGCCGCATCGGGCGCGTCGAGGATGGTCAGGCAGTCTGCGACTTTGATGACCTCGAAAAGGAACATGGGCATAGCCTCAACAGTGCTCTGGTTCACTTCGACCACGAAGGCGCCCACGTCAATGTGATTGATACGCCTGGCTCGCCGGACTTCCTCGGTATGTCCATTAGTGTTCTGCCTGCGGTTGAAACTGCGGTCGTCGTCATCGATGCGCACGCGGGAATCGAGAACGTTACCCACCGCATGATGAAGCGAGCGACGGAGCGCAATCTTCCCGCGATGATCGTGGTCAACAAGATTGACAATGCGAACGATCTCAAGGAACTGCTGGAGTCAATCCAGGAAACGTTCGGATCACGGTGTCAGCCGCTCAACCTGCCCGCGAATGGCGGAACGGCGGTCATTGATTGCTTCCGACAGACTGAAGGCGACAGTGATTTCGGTGACGTGTCGTCGTATCACACCGCGATCGTTGATCAGGTTGTGGAAGTCGATGAAGACTTGATGGCCGAATACCTCGAGGCAGGCGAAGTCGCCCCCGAGAAACTGCACGAGCCATTTGAGCGCTCACTGCGTGAGCAGCACCTCGTGCCGATCTGTTTCTGCTCCGCCCGCGACAACATCGGGGTCGAGGAGCTGATGCACAACATCGTCAAGCTCTGTCCCAATCCAGCGGAAGGAAACCCGCGAACGTTTGTGTATATGGATGGAGAGGAACGCAAGGAATTCCACGGCGAACCGGATTCCGAAAAGCCGACCGTCGCGCACATCTTCAAAGTGGCGTCCGATCCGTTCGTCGGCAAGCTCTGCGTCTTCCGCGTTCATCAAGGACACATTGGATCCGATCACGCGCCGCTCGTCGATGATGGGAAGAAAGGCGTCCGCATCGCCCACGTCTTCAAGCTGATGGGCAAAGACCACAGCGAGATCGATTCCGTCATTGCCGGCGACATCGGCGCTGTCGCAAAGATCGACGATCTTCACTACGACTGCGTGATGCACGATGGCAAGATTTCGTCTGGTCTCGGACTCAAGCCACTCATCCTGCCGAAGCCGATGTTCGGTCGCGCCATTGAAGGGACGAGTAAGGGTGCGGAAACGAAGATGGGCGAAGCGCTCCGCAAGATGATCGCGGAAGACCCCACACTCGAATACGAGCGCGTACAAGCAACCAGCGAATCCGTCTTGCGTGGTCTCGGCGAACAGCACCTGCGTCTTAAGTTGCAGATGCTGAAGGACCGGTATGGCGTTGAAGTCGAAACGCATCCGCCGAAGGTCGCGTACAAGGAGACCATCACGAGCAAAGCCGAAGGTCATCACCGACACAAGAAGCAGTCGGGTGGTGCGGGTCAGTTCGGTGAAGTCTACTTGCGCGTCGAACCCGTTGCGGATGATGCGGAAGGCCTGCAGGACGGTCTCGTCTTCAAGGACGATACCTTCGGCGGTTCGATTCCGAAGCAGTTCCTGCCGGCCATCGAAAAAGGTGTTCGTCAGGTGATGCAGAATGGCGCGATCGCCGGTTATCCGATGCACAACATCATGGTCAGTGTCTATGACGGCAAGTACCACCCGGTGGACTCGAAGGAAGTCGCCTTCGTCACCGCGGGCCGGAAAGCATTCATCGATGCGGTGCAGAAAGCGAAGCCAGTGCTGCTCGAGCCATTCGTGAAGATGGAAATCACGGTTCGTGCCGACCTGATCGGCGATATCTCATCGGATCTCGCCGGGAAGCGCGGACGCATTCAGGGCACCGACATGCTCCCGGGCAACCAGGCAGTCGTGCACGCCGAAGCTCCGCTGTCGGAAGTCATGAGCTATTCCAGTCAGTTGCGTTCGATCTCCGGCGGTGCCGGCACTT
>JBCCFX010000039.1:0-23498 GCA_039029515.1 Planctomycetota bacterium | reverse complement strand
GATCATCACGCGAAATCGCCGCGCTGCTTCTTCGAGCTTGTGATCGACGAAAAACCGGACATCGTGCTGAGCGAGTCGCGCCAGCTGGATCTTGCGAATCAGCTGTACGCGGACAAGGATTATCCCCGCGCACGACTCGCCTACGAATCGTTGCTCACGCACTTTCCCAACAGTGCCAAGGCGGATGAAGTCCGACTCATCCTGTCACTCATCTACGTACGGCATATTGAGAACCGCGATCGTGCGCGTGAACTTCTTGCCGCACTCAAACGTGACCTTCAGGTGCCCGGACTCTCGGCGCTTGCGGATCAGCTTCGCGGTGAACTGAGCACATGATTGCCTCGAACGCAACTCGGGTGAAGATCTGCGGCCTGACGACGCCGGACGCAGCAGAAGTCGCCGCCATTGCAGGTGCCGATCTCATCGGCATCGTCTTCGCACCAAAGTCGCCACGCTACGTGTCGTCGGCAACACAGATCGAAGAGATCCTTGCCGCGACGCAATCCGTCGATGTACCGCCGATCGCAGTCGGCGTCTTTGCCGACACGTTTGATCCTCCCCCACCGATGTACAACGTCTGGCGCGAGTACGGTGATTGGTGCCAGTTGCACGAGCCGATCACGCTCGACGTCGCCGCGCGGCTCGTGAATTCCGATCCGATTCGCCTTGTCCGCGGCATTGCGTTTGATGCCGAAGAGATCCAGTCTTGGGACGCCAGCGGACATGCTCATGCACTGCTCGTTGATGGACCGCATGCCGGCTCCGGCCAGACGTTCGACCACAGCGCGCTGATTGCACTGATGCCCGATCTGCAACAACCGGTGTTTCTCGCTGGCGGACTGACGCCCGACACGGTCGGCGAGGCTATTCGAACCGTACATCCATTTGGTGTCGATGTCAGTAGTGGCGTGGAACGCGAGCGCGGCGTCAAGGATCATGACCGTATCCGCGCATTCATCGGTGCCGTTCGCGATGCGGATGATGAACGTCGTCGAACCGCTACGTAACCGGCGTCTTCGTTTTCTCGATCAGCCGAACATCTTCAATGCTCATCCCTCGATCGACAGCTTTCATCATGTCGTACAGCGTGAGTGCTGTGACGGAGACTGCGGTCAGTGCTTCCATCTCCACACCGGTGCGTGCCGTGATCGCCGCGACCGCTTCAATTCGCACGCGGTCGTCTTCCGATCGCTCGATGGACACGCTGACCTGATCGAGTGGCAGCGAATGACAGAGGGGAATGAGTTCGTCTGTACGCTTCGCCCCCTGAATACCGGCGATACGAGCGGTGGCCAGTGCCTCCCCTTTGGGGAGTTCGCCGGCGAAGAGGTGATCGATCGTCGTGGGCTGTGCTCGGACAAAGCCCTCGGCAACGGCACGACGATGACTCACAGGCTTGGATCCGACATCGACCATCGTCACCCGGCCGGCATCGTCCACATGTGTGAGTTTCTGATCGGACATACCTTCCATCCTACCCGGACGTGATTGGACCGCGAATCCCGCATACCATCGAGGCATGAATTCACCGCATCATCATCGTGCCCGCCGTCAGCTTGGACTGAGCGTCGGGCTTCTGACGTCGCTGACGCTGGTCGGCTGCTACGAATCTGCGCCCGATGCCACCCCCACCGGCGGCACGCGCGATCTCCCGCGCGATGTCGCCCCCAGTGACACGTCGGTCGTGACCGCGACGACAAGTCCGGCAACGGCATCCACGTCGCAACCATCCACGCCAACGTCAACCGGCGGCGCAGGCAGCACGCAAGGCGCACCGTCACTTGATATCCCGGGCACGAACACGACTTTTGATGTCGTCGGCATGCAGGCAACGCGCCCGGTCACGTGGATCCCGCAGCGACCCTCGAACCGGATGCGCGTCTTTCAGTTCGTCGCGCCCGGACGTGAGAACAACGATGCCGCTGAAGTCACGGCGTTCTACTTCGGATCCGGACAAGGTGGATCCCGCGATGCGAACATCGCACGCTGGAAAGGCCAGTTCACCGATGACGTGGGTCGGCCCATCGAACCGGTCCTGACTGACAAGGTCACGCCGACAGGTATCGAGTACACGATTGTGGAGCTTGAAGGCAGCTATTCGCGGATGGGCGCCCCGAAACCGATCCCGAATCAGCAGATGGTGGCGGTCGTGGTGAACGCGCCACGCGGGAATGTGTTTTTTCGACTTGTCGGGCCGACCGCGACGGTCGATGATCATCGGGACGCGTTCCTCGTCATGGTCGAGGGTCTCGATCCAATGACGGACACTGCCGTCGACGGCTGATACGCACGAATCTTCAGGAGAATCTCCATGCGCTTGTCTCGAATTGCCTGCACCGTGTCCGTCCTCGCCGTCCTGATCGGTACGTCGTCGACGATGGCGGCGACGCCATCTTCCACCCGCGTGGACATGCCGGACTCCTGGTTTTACAACGTGCGGAACATCGATGCGGTCCGCAGCATGGAAGGCAAAGTCGCGCCTGAACTGCAGACGCAATGGTGGCGCGATGATTCGGCCACGATGAAAGACATGCGCGGCGACATCGTCGTGCTCGACTTCTGGGGCACATGGTGCGGCCCATGTGTTCGCGCCCTCCCGAAGAACGAAGAGCTCTACGCGAAGTATCGCGACCAGGGCGTGCACTTCGTTGGCGTCGCGACGGTGCGCGGCTCTTCGCGCGTCACTCCGCTTGCAGACAAGAACAAGCTCACCTATCCACTCGCAATCGATGATCGTGATCTCACTGCGATGGCATACAACGTGAAGTTCTATCCCACCTACGCGATCGTCGATCGAGAAGGCATCATTCAGGCGGTCGGCCTGAATCCCGAGTATCTCGAGGTCGCGATTCAGAAGGTACTGGAGGCGAACGAAGCCGCGCCGGCACCAGCTGAAACAGCGGACACGCTCTCCGCGCCAAACGCGGAGTGGCACGAGCGCAAGCCCAACGAGCGTGCGCGACTCAACAAGTTGTCACGCATGAATGTACTGCCGTCGATCGCGTCTCCTGATTGGATCAATGGTGATGCGGTTGATTGGGAAGAACTCGAAGGCAAGATCGTCGTGCTCGACTTCTGGGCGACGTGGTGCGGACCGTGTATTCGCAGCATTCCGCACAACAACTACCTGGCCGATCGCTTTGCCGACGACGATGTCGTGATCATTGGCGTCTGCCATCCACGCGGCGTCGAATTGATGGCAGATATGGTCGAGCGACACGGCATCGAATACCCAGTTTGCAGCGACCCCGATGGCAAGATCAACCGCGCTTACGACGTGAATGGCTATCCCGATTACTACATCGTTGATCGCAACGGCCGAATGCGGCTTGCCGACTGCCGCAACCAGACGGTGGATCAGGCGATCGAATGGCTTCTCGAAGAACAGCCAAAGGTCGAGGACTCAAAGAGCGCTGACGCCAACTGACAAATGCGACGGTGCTCAGTTCTCGAGATCAAGCTGGATGACGAACGGTGCGCCGTTCATCTGTACCAACGCTGTGCCGTGCTGCATCGCCCATTCGATCGGCGCCCGCGCATCCGTTCGCACGTAGTAACGAGCGTCGTACTTTCGAAGCAACGCTCGACGCTGCGGCCACGGCGTCTCTTCGGCAATCATCGTTCGCACATCACGTCGCCGCTGTGCCAGGTCCGGCACGCCAAGACTGCTTGATCGCGATGCGACAACATGCACATCCGTCAAGGAGCAGAGCAGCGAACTGATTTCCAGGTCGCAGAGCACCGTTGAACCCGGTTTGACGAGTTCCTCAATGTGCGCGGCGACACGCTGCCGCGTGTCGTGCACTTCGACCCGCTGCGCCTTCGGCTTGCGAGCAGTCTCGATGTAGCGATGGTAGTCCTCAGCCTTACCGTGATACCAATACCCGAGATATGCAGCCCAACAGAGTCCCAGCAGCACCGCACCACGTTTAACAAACGATGTTGCACGCGTGATGTTGGGTGTAGTCGATTCGGACCTTCGAATCCATCGGTCACTGCACCGCACACCGATCATCAGTGGTACGGTCGGCACGATGACTGCAAACACGAGGAGTATCAGAAACTGCGCGCGCAGTACGATCCAGCCAGCGCCGAAGAAGTCCAGCGCGGCCGTACACAATGGCGGGATGAAGAGCATCATCGCGACCGTGAGCCCGCAACCGAAGACGACGGCGAGTCGCCATTCGCGCAGTACCACGATGCCCAGCGCCGCGAGTGCGATGAGCAGCACCGGGCGCGCTGTTCGCGCCGTGATTCCACGCTGTGGGTTTCGAACCTGCCAACCATTGTCAAGCGTCAGAAAATGCCCGCCGCGCCGTCGCGGCGTTGGATTGGCTTCGCGCGATTGCGTCGCGGGTGCCGGCGCGGTCACCGCGGCGATTGTCGCCGACGGCATCGTGATCATCGTCGGCGTCGCCATGGCTGTCGTTGTTCGATCTGCCCGCGCATTGCGGATGCCAATCTGCGAGATCATCGGAAACGGCAACCCAAGCACGATCGTGGCGACCGCAATGAGTGACCAGCGCTCGATCGACTTCGTTCGCACCATGCGAACGATGACTGCGGTCAACATCACCGGCGTGACGAACGCCGCCACGAAGATGACGTACATGCCATGCACTTGACCGAGCACGAGCATCGCGCCGGCAAGCAGCGCGGCTGGCCGCCAGTCTTTCGGGTGATCAAGGGCACGTATCGAAAGCGCGATGATGATCGGCACGATCCCGAACGGCGCAATCTTGTTGGGATACGCAAGCAGCGATGAATGAAACACCGCCGCCAGCATGAACACCGCTGCAGTCCAGGCGATCCAGCGTTTGCGAAAGACGGACCATGCCAGCGTGTACGTGCCGCACACAATCAGCAGACGACTCCATGTCAAGCTCGAGATCCAGACGAGGAATGCATCGCGATCTGTGAGCGTGGCAAACATCGCATGCAGGAGATGCACGATGTTGGTGTGGTAGATCGGCCAGAAGAACGATTCGGCCACAAAGGGATCGGTGTTGGACAAACCGTGATCGACGAGCATTCGAATCCGCGCGAGGTGAACGGATGTATCACCGCCGAAGTGTGTGCCGTGGCGAAAACTCAGCCACGCATCGATGAGTAACACCAACTCAATGCCGCATAGACCGGTGAACACTGTCCGAAGGTCGCGCCACGCACGCTGGATGATCAACCAGATGAGTCCTGCCAGCATCATGTTGCACATGAGGATCGCAGGCATGATCACCGGCGTACCCATGAGGTAACACGCAATGGCGATGGGCGTGAAAATGGTCAGCGTGACGATGGTCGAGACGCCGTACAGCGCAGGCCATCCCGCTTCGATCCAGCGCCGGTCGAGCCAGCGCACGACGGGAAGCCCCGGCAACGCGAGGAGCAGGAACAACAGTGCGGGAAGCAGCCAACTGACGTCAGGAGGTGCGGGCACCGCGGACGGCGTCGATGCAAGTATCACGTGACCGGCGCGGCATCAGTTGGCGTGAAGGTCATGCCGCTCGCAACGTAGAAGTTGACCAGCGCGCCCTCACGCAACACGTCGAAGTCCTGACCACGCTCCGTGTTGACCCAGATCGGCACCGAGACGTCAATCAACGCACGCCGCTGCCGTTCATTGGCGTGCAGAACCGTGCCGGCAACGATCCGCGGCGCACCGTACACAGGCTCGATGAACTTGCCGCCGCCTTCGGCGGGATGAATGCGTAACGCGTTGCCTTCAATCATGCCTTTGACGCGTCGACCGACCGGCGTCGTGATGTCGCTGGCTGGAACGCCGGGCATGAGATGCAGTTGATAGTCCGTTCCCGAAATCGCAAGGATGAGCTCATCGTCGCTGACCGCTCGAAGAATGCCGCGGGCGATGCCTTGTGTATCCAATTCCGTGTTCACGAGCCACGCTCCTCACGCGAGACAGGTCGGGGTCAGTTCGTCGGGCGGCGATCATAGCACGGGCGGCGTATCCGGCGCGTCAACTGTCACGGAATCATCGGCCACGTCGGGCGGTGCATCGTCAATCCATGATCGAAGTGCGCCCTGAAGCCGTGTGGTGACGCGTCGTTGGACGCATGCTTCCGCCTTGCCGCCCAGATGCAGATCAAAGAACGCGGCCACGTCCTGATAGACCTGTGGATCCAGCACAATATGGCCCGTCCCGTTGAGACACTGTGAGGTCACGGGGACGCCAGCGCTCTCGAGTGCCCTGGCGAGCCGATGCATGTGCTCCACCTCGACCGTCTGGTCTTCTTCACCGTGTGCGAGGAATATGGGCGGATCGTTCGCATCGATGTACGTCACCGGATCGAGTTGCTTCAGCACCATGTCGAGCTTGCCTTCCGGAGCTTCGATCAACGCTTCGAGCGTTGGGTCGCGCCGAACCAACTCGGCAAGATCGGTCGGCGCCGCGATCGTCGCTGCACATGCCACGTGCGTCTCGCTCCGTCGATCACCGCGCGTGGCGAGCAACGTCGCGAGATGGCCACCAGCCGAGTAGCCGCTCAGACCGATGCGTTCAGGATCGATGTCCAGTTCATCGGCATGCGTCCGGAGGTAGCGCAACGCCGCGGCAGCATCAAACGTCGCCGCGGGCAGCGGTCGTTCGGTGGCCAGCCGATACTCAATCGACATCGCGAAGTAGCCGCCTTCGGCGAACGAGAGAATGAAGTCTCGTCCCTGCGCTTTATCACCAGAGACGAAACCGCCGCCGTGCATGAAGATGAGCGCCGGCATGCGCTCGCCTTCAAACGTCGTCGGGTACGCGGCGTCGAACGTCAACGGTCGAGGCGTCAATCCCTGACCGACCGCAGTGTAGTACGTCGCGTTCTCCACCAACTCGACACCATCCGGCACGGAATCGTTGGTCGTCACATCAAGCGTGCGCGGCGTTCGTGGCGTCGGCGCATCGTGCTGGTTCTGTCCGACTGCATCGAACGTCGCCGCACCGAGCACGAGGCATGTTGTCAAGATATTCAGCATGTCGGCAGCACCTCCGGTTGCGACATCTGCGAGTTGGAGTGGCCACGATACACTAGTCCGCATGCCTCCGATACCGCGTCAATCAAGCCTCCGGCCCGAGTCGGGGCAGCGACCGTGGCAGGCGCTCGTTCACGAGATCATCTACGAAGCAGACACGCCGGCCGGCAAGGCGTTCGATGTCCTGCTGCTGATCCTGATCATTGGCAGCGTGGCGGCGGTCATGCTGGAGAGCGTGCCGAGCATCGGCGATCGCTGGGGCGATGAGCTTCGCGTGCTTGAATGGGTCTTCACGATCCTGTTCACCATCGAGTATGTGCTTCGGCTCATCTGTGTGCTGAAGCCGATGGGCTACGCGCGAAGCTTCTTCGGGATCGTCGACCTGCTGGCGATCATACCGACGTATCTCACGCTGTTGCCGATCGAACAGAGCCTGCAAGCCGCGCTGGTCATTCGGTCGCTTCGACTGATTCGTGTGTTCCGCATCTTCAAACTCGCACAGTATCTGACCGAGGCGGATTCGCTGCTCATTGCCATGCGCGCTGCCGCGGCGAAGATCACCGTGTTCCTCGTCATCGTGACCAGCGTTGTCCTGATCATGGGATCGTTGATGTATATCGTGGAAGGTGATCCCAACGATCCCACCAATCAGTTCACCAGCATTCCCAAGGGCGTGTACTGGGCGGTCGTGACGATGACGACGGTCGGCTACGGCGACGTCACACCGCAGACGTGGCTCGGTCAGACGCTCGCCGCCTTCTCGATGATCATCGGCTACAGCATCATCGTCGTGCCGACCGGCATCTTCTCGGTGGAAGTGATTCGCGCGATGGACAAGAGCCTGTCGACGCGTTCATGCCCATCGTGCAGCAAGTACGGCCACGCCGACGACGCAAAGTTCTGCAAGCATTGTGGTGCGCCGCTGTAACGCAAAGAGACGCGCGACCGCGTGATCACGAAACGGCGCCTGGCGTGATCTCAGGTCGCGGCAAGCCGAGAAAATTCGCGAGCAGCATCGGTCCGTACACGGTGAGAAAACTCTCCGGATGGAACTGCACGCCATCCATCGGCGCGGTCGCGGCTTCGGGCGCCATCCAGCGCAGTCCCATCACCTCGTCATCTGCCGTCCATGCGCTGACTTCGAAGTCGGGTGCAATCGTCGCGCGGTCCACGATGAGTGAGTGATAGCGCGTCGCCACGAAGGGATTCGGGACGTTGGCGAAGATCCCGCGACCATCGTGATGAATTTCCGACGTCTTCCCGTGCATCAGGACGCTGTGACGCTGGACCGTCATGCCGTGCGCATCAGCAATCGTCTGATGCCCGAGGCATACGCCGAAGATCGGAATTGTCCCCTGAAACGCACCGATGAGATCCGCGCACACGCCCGTTTCGGCCGGCGTGCACGGTCCGGGTGAGATCAGCAGATGCGTTGGTTTGAGAGCGCGGGCTTCATCGACGGTGATTTTGTCGTTGCGCACGACTTCCATGGCTAACGAGGCATCGAGTTCGCCCAGGCGTTGCACGAGGTTCCAGGTGAAGGAATCGTAATTGTCGATGAGCAGCAGCATGCGATGTGATTGTAGGGATGCGCTGTGCGTTCGAACAGCCGTGATCAGGCCGCGTCGCGAGTCCCCGCGACACCATCACGCGTCACCACGAAGAGGTCTTTCGTGATGGGATACGGCAATCGCTTGTAATCGTGCACGATTCGCTTCTGCAGACGCTCGACGAATGGCGCAGGATCACAGGACATCGCGAGCAACATGTCACGCGCGGGCGTGGCGACGAAGAAGTCGCCGTTGAGTTCCGGCGCGAGACGCTCGTACAGCGATTCCAGAAGCAATCGTGCCGCGTCGTAGCCATCCTGCTGGGAGACGATCGCAGCGCGACCACCTTCCGAGGAATCGACGATCTGAAGTTCGAGTTCCGGCGAGTACCGCGCGAGGTTCTCGCGGGCGATCAGATCCAGATCCTCGGACTGCAGACCCCAGCGGATCAACTGCTCCACGGTGATGCTCACCGTCATCTGCGGCATATCGATCACGAACACGATGACCGTGCCGTTCACGTATGGCAGGTGTGCGACCTGCTCGCGATCCAGATGGCGGAAGATCGTCTCCGGCTGAATACGTGGCATGATGCGCGGCTTGGCTACCGACAGCGGGAGCGACATGGCACCGAGCGTGTCACCTTCCATCAGGCGATCGAGGTAGTTCTCGACGATCTCCGTTCCGCGGTCCGGTTCGTACTGGACCATGCGGTAGAGGTTCTCGAGGCCGAGATGCTTGCCGCTCAACACCAGGTCAAGCGGGCCAGCGAGTTCGATCGCGCGCTCGGGATAATGCTGAGCGAGAATGCGAGCGACCTGCTCGCCGAAGGCTTCGGGTTCTCTGGGCATGCGGGCCATAGGCCGATCTGCTCCTGCTGAATGACCGCAAGGTATTGCATACCATGCACTTGGTCATTCGGCGAATTCCGCGATCTGATGCAGGGATTCCACGTCCACCGCCTATATCGGCTCAGAAGGCGTCAAACGTTCGGTGTGAAGGCCACCCGAAGGCGGATGTTTCCGGTCGTGACGCGGAATCGGGTCCCGATGTACCCTAGGCGTCTATGTCCACTTCGATCCAGATCGGCCCCATTTCCATCGGCCCGAACCAGCCGCTCGCGATCGTCGCGGGCCCTTGCGTGCTCGAATCGGCCGCTATTCACGATGAAATCGCGTCGACGCTGATCGATACGTGCGATCGGCTCGGCCTTCCGCTGATTCTGAAGGCGAGCTTCGACAAGGCGAACCGATCGAGCATCCGGTCGCCTCGGGGTCCTGGACTGACCGATGGCCTCCAGGAGCTCGCCCGTTGGAAATCAGCGTTTGACCGCCCGATCTGCACGGACATTCACGAACCAGCGCAAGCGGCCCCCGCCGCTGAAGTCGCCGACCTGCTTCAGGTGCCTGCGTTCCTCTGCCGGCAGACTGATCTGCTCCGAGCGTGTGCTGAGACGGGATGTCCAGTCAGCGTCAAGAAGGGCCAGTTCCTCTCACCTGAGGAGATGCGACACGTCATCGCGAAACTCCGGGAAAGCGATGCATCAGGCATCATGCTGACTGAACGCGGCACATTTTTCGGCTATCACCGGCTCGTCAACGATTTCATCGGGCTCGGCGACATGATGGCCATGCATCGCCCCGTGTGCTTTGATGTCACCCATTCCACGCAGCTTCCCGGGGCTGGCGCTGAACAGACCGCTGGTCGCCCAGATCGGGCCGATCTGCTGATGCGGGCTGCCGTCGCTGCGGGCGTTGATGCCCTGTTCATCGAGTGTCATCCCGATCCGCCGAATGCCTTGTCCGATGGCAGCACGGTGCAGCCACTCTCGAAAATGCCCGCTCTCCTCGAGCAGGCGGCCGCAATCAGGGCGGCGATTGGTCCGATAGAAGCACGGTCCGGTCAATGAATCGCCTTCGACGAATGCGTGATGCGACTGATCAAGAAAGTCATCGCCGTCAGACACGCGGCTGGCTACACTAGAACACGTAACCTGTATGCGCTGTGATTACTGCGACAACCCGGCGGTGGTACACGAAACAACCGTGAAGAACGGTGTCACCAAGCAGGTGCATCTCTGTGAAGAGCATGCTCGGGAAGCGGGCATTGTCCTGCCCGGGCAGTCATCGCCGCAGAAGATCCAGCAGGTCCTGAACCAGTTCGTGATTTCCAAGAGCGCTCCGGGCAAACGCGCCACGAAGAAGTCGTGTCCGACGTGCGACATGACGTTCGCCGATTTCCGTCACGGCAGCATGCTCGGTTGTGCTGATTGCTATGAGACGTTCGAGAAGGAACTCACGCCGATCATCGAACGCTCGCAGAATGCCGGGACGCATCATGTCGGCAAAGCGCCACAGCGTGCCGGCGTATCGATCGATCGCCAGCATCAGATCCGCCAGTTGATCAAGGAACTGGATGACGCGGTCGCGGCCGAACAGTACGAACGCGCCGCGGCATTACGCGACAAGCTGCGCACGCTTGAAGTCTCGTTCCCGCCGACGCCCGCGAACGAACCGACGGAAACCTGATCCGCGCACGATCGGGACGAGCCATTGCTATGAGATTGAATCCCGACGGCCCATGGACGGATGCCAACGCACCTCACGGTGATGTGGTGTTGTCGTCGCGCGTTCGATTGGCGCGCAACATCGCCGGCTTTCCTTTCGTCTCGCGCACATCAACCGCCCAATGCCATGAGATCCTCAACCTCGCGCGGCAGATCGTGGTGAACGCGAATCTGTCCGACGATCTCATCTGGATTGATCTCGAACAGACCACCGAACAGGAACGTCAACTACTGGTTGAGCGTCACCTGATCTCTAAGAATCTCGCGGAGAACGTCGAAAACCGCGCGGCGGCCATCCTCGATCATGAACGCCTGAGCATCATGGTCAACGAGGAAGATCATCTGCGCATGCAGGCTCTCGGCCCGGGATTGCAGATTGAACCGGTTTTCGATCGCATCAACCAGATCGATGACCTCATTGAAAGTCACATCGACTACGCGTTCTCATCGCGCTGGGGATATCTCACCGCGTGCCCGACCAACGTCGGCACCGGCATCCGCCTGAGCGTGATGATGCACCTCCCGGCGCTCAAGATCACCGGCGAGATTGAACGCGTTCGACGCGCGGCCAAAGAATTGCACCTTGCGGTACGCGGGTATTACGGCGAAGGCTCGGAATCCGCCGGCGACTTCTATCAGATCTCGAATCAAGTCACGCTCGGGCGCACTGAGGCTGATCTTCGACAGCACTTTCGTGATGCGATCATTCCTCAGATCATCGAGTACGAACGTCAGTCGCGACAGATGCTCTGCCGACGCAACGGCGTACTGCTTGATGATCGCGCTCATCGCGCTCTCGGCATTCTGCGCTCCGCCCGCCTGCTGGGCGTCGAAGAGGCCATGAAACTGCTGAGTCGGGTTCGACTTGGCGTGTGCCTCGAGCGACTGGATGGCATCGATCAGGGTGTCGTCAACCAGTTGTTCCTGCAGGTCCAGCCGGCCCATCTCCGTCTGCTGACAGACACGGAACTGGCGGACGATGAGTTGCGGGAGGCTCGCGCGAACCTGGTCCGTCACGCGCTGGGTGAGCACTGAGCCAGGCTCACGCGTTCACAACAATCTGGTCGATCAACGAGGCGAGTTCAAAGTCCTTGGGCGTGATGCCGCCGGCGTCGTGCGTCGACATCGTGATGGTCACCTTGTTGTACCGGATGAGGCAGTCCGGGTGATGCTGCCGTTCCTCGGCGATGCCTGCGACACGCACGAAGAAGTCGCGCGACTGGACGAAGTCATCGAACCCGAACGTTCGCTGCAACGAATCGCCGACCTGTGACCAGTCCGGCAGTTGCGCCAGCCGTTCGTCGATGGCATCCTGTGACAATTTGTCCATGAGTACGCGCTCCGATGACGTCGGACCCGTTGTGAGCCGACCCGCGCACTATACTCGCCCGCACGACCATGACCAAATGCACGTCACGACTGGCTCCCAGCCCCACTGGAGCCCTGCACCTCGGCAACGCTCGCACGTTTCTGATGAATTGGGCACTCGCGAAACAGCGCGGCTGGGCACTGCCACTCCGCGTCGAAGATCTGGACGGTCCGCGCATCAAAGTCGACAGTGCTCGTGCCGGAATCGACATCCTCGCCTGGCTCGGCATGACGTATGACGGCGAGCCGCTCTACCAATCAATCGACCTTGAACCCTATCGTGATGCCATGCGCACGCTGGCCGCCGGTGGTCATACGTATGCCAGCGCCCTCACACGATCCGAGGTTCGCGCTGCCGCATCCGCACCGCATGCAGACGACCATGAGGTCGTCTTTCCCCCATCACTCCGACCCGACGATGCGCCACATCGAACGTTCGTGGATGGCGATGAGCATCTTCGGTTCATCGTCGAATCGGACCCGGTGACGATTGACGACATGGTGCACGGCACATCGATCCATGACCTCGCATCAACAGTTGGCGACTTCGTCGTATGGACGAAGCGCCACACGCCGGCGTATCAACTCGCGGTCGTCGTCGATGATGCGCGCCAGGGCGTGACCGATGTCGTCCGCGGCGATGATCTGCTGGGCTCAGCGGCGCGACAGACCCTGCTGTACCGCGCGCTCAATCTCACGCCGCCTCGTTGGTGGCACGTGCCACTCGTTCTGGGGGACGATGGTCATCGGCTGGCCAAACGTCACGGCGACACGCGCGTCAGCCTGTACCGAGATCTCGGCATCCCCGCGGACCGTATCATTGGTCTGTGCGCCTGGTGGTCAGGCGTGATGGAAGAACGCGCACCGATGTCGATTGAAGAGTTTGGCGAACGCTTCGACATCCAACGCATGTCCCGCTCGCCGGTACGATTCACTGCGGAGGACGATCAATGGCTGCGCGACATCTGATGCTGCATGTGAAGGCGTTTGTCCTGCTGATCCTCGTCTCGACCATGGTTGGGTGCGAAGGGTCGGGTGAACGGACCCACGAAGAGGTCAGGATTGCCGGCGAGACCTTCTCGCTGGAACTCGTCACCGATGATGCCGGCCGCGAACGCGGGCTCGGTGGTCGAACCGAGATTCCCGAGGGTGGCGGGATGATGTTCGTTTTTCCCGATGCCGCGGAACGATCGTTCTGGATGAAGGATTGCGTCATCGCGATCGACCTGATCTTTCTCGGACCTACCGGCCGCGTGCTGGCTGTCCATTCGATGCCCGCAGAGGAACCGCGCGGACCGGATGAGACGGAATTCGCGTACGAATCACGTCTGACGCCGTATCGCAGTTTCGGACCAGCGCAATACGCCATCGAGCTCGAAGTAGGGTCGATAAGCCGTCTGGGCGTACAGGTGAACGACCGAATCGACCTGAACTTCACTGACCTCAAGATGTTGGCTCGCTGAGTCGATGACCCTGTCAGGTGATCACCGTGTCTGCTGATCGCCACAGGGGAGGTCGCTTTACGCATGCCCGGCTGGAAGATCATTGTGACCGCGATCGAATGCGAGGCGAGCCGCGCTGAACGCATCGCACGTCGACTTCGCCACGCGTGGCCTTCAAGCCAGCCGGTTTCCATCGAAGCCGCCTTGATGCATGAACTGATCGCCAACGGCACCGACGACGTTCACATCGTCGTGATTGTCGGTCCCGGCGAATGCCACGCCAACACGACGCTTGCATACCTGACGACGCTCGATGAAGCCGGTGTCCCCGTGGTTGCGGTGCTGGATCAGATGCCCGCACCGGGCAACATCTTTGAATTCGTCAAAGCGCTCGTGCTGCCGTCCTCCACCGATGACCTTGGACTCGCATCATCATTGATGGGCATGCTGCATCGCGAACGCGAGATCCGGTCGTTGCGCCAGGAACTCTCGATCTCACAGCGTTTCCACGGTGGCCTCGAGGGTCAGATCGCACAGATCCACGAAGAGCTTCAACTCGCATCCACGGTCCAGCGCGAATTCCTTCCGCGAGAAATTCCGAGTCTGGCCGGCGTGACGTTCGGCGCACTCTGGCGTCCGACGAATTACGTCTCCGGCGATATCTACGACATCTCGCGACTCGACGAAGATCACATCGGCATGTTCCTCGCGGACGCCGTCGGGCATGGTGTTCCCGCCGCACTGATGACCATGGTCATCGTGCGTTCGCTGGTGCTGAAGGAAGTGACCGATGAAGGCTATCGCATCGTTCCTCCCTCCGAAGTACTGACGCGGCTCAACGAAGCGTTGATTCGCCGCCAGGGTGGAACGACCCGCTTCGCAACCGCGGCATACGCGCTAATCAACTGCCGGACGCGCGAGATCACCTTTGCGGGCGCAGGCCATCCGCATCCGATGGTCCTGCATCCCGATGGCACGGTTGGCTCGCTCATCTCAGACGGCGGTCTGCTCGGCGTCTTCGAGAACGAGGAATACAAGGAATCAAAGTGCACGTTCGATGTCGGCACGAAGGTCGTGATGTACTCGGACGGTTTCGAACAAGCATTTCCGGATGAGACCGCCCGAACGTTGCGCGAACGCAAACGCCCGAACGAACGATATCGAACCGAGTTCGAACGCCTTGCGGAAATCGATTTGCCGCAGGACATGATCCGAACGATCAACGAGAAGCTCGACGATCAGAACGGATCGCTGCATCAGCTTGATGACCTGACGATGCTCTGCATGTGCATCAACGAAGAGTCCTCGCAGCAGTCGCCACAGCTTGTTTCGCAGGCCGCGTAACGTTCACTTAATTCACTCGCACATTTTCAACGCGCCCGGGGATATCCCGGCGGCGACGGTCGTATTGCAAGTGATGTCGATGTCATGTGTGTGACACCGACACATCGAGCCGGCTCACTCGTACTACAAGAAAACCAGAGGAGACCATCATGATGCGATGGACTTGGTTGACGTGCGCGCTGGCGCTTCTGACGGTGATGACTGCAAGCCCTGCACATGCTGGCGTGATACCTACGCCGGATGAACTGGCACTCTCGTGCCTCAAGGAACTGGATGCCACAGCGTTGCGGGTAACCGATGACCATGACACGATCACGGCAACAGCGCTGTCCACAATCGAGATGCAGCTCGCACAGGGTCATGTCGATGCAGCGCAGGCAGCCGCACACGTCGCGATTCGAGCGCTCCGGCAACGGACAGCGCGAGGCACGGTGCATGCGAATGGATTGAGTGCTCGATGCATCTTCGTGCTGCTCGTCGCGGATGAGAATGCACTCGCGGTGAGCATCAATCAGGGTCGACAAGCCAGCAACGAAGCTATGCGAAGCTCGTTGCGCGTGTCGACCGAACTGATTCGTAACGCCCTTCCGGCGGCGTAACACCAGACTCGTTTCAGTCGGTCAATACATGCCCGCACGGTGATCTGCTGGTCATCGTGCGGGCGTTGTCAGGTTGCCGTCGGTGTCGACGGCATGTGACGTCGACGCAACCAGTGCACGACGGTCTTGGCGACGTAATCGACTTCGATGTTGACGACATCGTCGCGCGACAGGGCCCCGAGCGTCGTGGCGGCCCGCGTCTCCGGAATCAGCGCGACATCAAAGCCGTCGTCGAATAGTGACGCCACGGTGAGCGAGACACCATCCAGGGCAACTGAACCATGTTCAATGATCATGTCGAGCAGGTCGGCTGGTGCGGCGAACCGAATTCGCCAGTCGTGTTCATCGTCCTGCACAGCGATGACTCGGATGAGACCGTCTACATGACCCTGCACGATGTGGCCGCCGAGCATGGTCGTCGGCGTGACCGCCGTTTCCAGATTCACCCTGCTGCCGACGTCTAATCGACCGAGCGACGTCACATCGAGCGTCTGGCCGATCACATCGAATTGCCAGCGAGATCCGCCGGCTGAATCCGAATCAACCGCGACGACGGTCAGGCAACAGCCGTTCACCGCGATGGATGCACCGTGCGACGGCACGTGGTCGAAGGCACCGGGATTCACCACGAGCGAACGCCCGGCGGCGGTCTCGCGGCTCTCGATGATGGTTCCCATGGACTGAATGAGGCCAGTAAACATAGGGTCCTCTCGTGCTGGCTGGAGTCTAGGCATGCTTGACGGCCCGCGGCAGCAGGAGGATACTGGCCGACTTGCCGTGCCGCCTACGCCCCCGTCACCGCGGCTCCGGCCAACTGCCCTGGGAGATCCTCAATGGCCCGTTTCTCGCGCCGTCGAATCGGCGACAACCCGATTCGCCACGCCGTTCGCTTCGCATCACTCGCGCTGAGCGCGGCTGTTCTGACCGGCTGCAGCACCGGTTCATCCACGTCAACGACCTCCGCTGGTGCCCCGGCCGAGACGAACACGCGGGTGAATACGGATGCCAGCACGTACGTCATTGATCGCGATGACATCCGTGAGATGGGGTATCGACTCGACTGGCAAGCCATCATTGGTCCCGGCCGATTGAACGGCATGAAGATGGTGTCGCTGGAAGGCGACGCGTTGTACGGCCTCGATCGCCGGAACGTGTTGACACGCATCCGCACCAGCGATGGCGCGCAGATGTGGACAACACCGGTCGGTACGCCACTCGAAGCCGTGCAGGGCATTAATGCTGTGGCCGCAACCGATCGCGTGTACATCACTGCGGGCGGACAGTTGTATGAGGTCGAAGCGGCCAACGGCGCTGCGGCAGGACGACAGAAACTTTCGAAGATCGCCAGCACGGCACCGCAACAGGTTGGCGACAACTTTGTGTATGGCTCGACGAACGGTCAGATGATCTGGCATGCCTATCAGATCGCATTCCAGTTCCGTGCATATCAAGTTGCCCAGTCCATCAAGGTGCAGCCTCGCCTGTATAACGACCTTGCTGTCGTCGTCGGAAACGATGGCGAGGTCATGGTGCTCGACGTCGATGCCGGCCGCCAACTCTGGTCAAAGCGATTGCTGGACCCAGTGGTTGCGCCGCCCGCGATCGATCAGATGGCGGTGTACGTCACCAGCGAAGATCAGCACGTGTACGCGTTTGATGTGTCGTCCGGCCGCCAGTTGTGGCGACGACTGTTCGAGGTTCCGCTCGTTGATGCACCGACGGTTATTGAGAACGACCTATACGTGCATGTGCCGAACGCAGGCCTCCACTGCTTCGAAGCCGTCCCGTTCAACAAGCCCGCGGGCGAACTCAAGTGGGTCTGTCCCGATGTGTCCGGCACCGTGATCGCACAACGCGGCGATCGTCTGATCACATGGAATGCTGACAACAAAGTGCTCGCCGTGGTCGACCAGCGCACCGGCTCGAAGCGGCACGACGTGGAACTGAGCGATGTGCTCGATATCGTCACGAACGGCCTCATGGATCCGGACATTTACGTCGTGAGCCACGATGGCCGAGCGCAGCGCCTGGTCATGCGACCCTGATCGTGGAAACTCTTGAACACAACGCAGCCATGTCGGATCTGATCATGATTCGGCGCGCCCTGATCTCCGTGAGCGACAAACGGGATCTTGTGCCGTTTGCGCGTAGCCTTGCGGAATTCGGCGTGGAGATCGTGTCGACCGGCGGCACGGCGCGAGCGCTTTCCGAAGCGGGCATCAAGGTACGTTCTGTCGAAGATGTCACCGGTTTCCCAGAGATGATGAACGGTCGCGTCAAGACGCTGCACCCAGGCATTCATGGTGGCCTGCTCGGTCGCCGGGATCTTCCGTCGCACGTCGATGCCATGACGGCCCACAACATCCCGGAGATCGATCTCGTCTGCATCAACCTGTATCCGTTTGAGAAGACGATCATGCAGGAGGGCGCAACGCATCAGGAATCGATCGAGCAGATCGACATCGGCGGTCCTGCCGCATTGCGATCGGCCTCCAAGAACCACCAGTTCGTCACCGTCGTGACGGACACCGATCAATACGATCGCGTCATCACGGAGATGCGACAGCACGAAGGTGCGACGACGCTGGAATTGCGTCGTGATCTCGCGGTTGCGGCATTCACGCGCACCGCGGAGTACGACACCGCCATCAGCGCGTGGATGTGTTCACGACGGCCAAAACCATTCCCCGAGATGCTGCGCCTGAGCTACACGCGACAGGACGATCTTCGGTACGGCGAGAACCCGCACCAGAAGGCATCGGTCTACATGAATCCCGCATCGGGCGAGCCGAGCGTCGTCACCGGCGATGTGCTGCACGGCAAGGAACTCAGCTACAACAATCTCAATGACGGCGCGGCCGCACTCGAACTCGTTCAGGATCTCCACGAAACATCGCCCCGCCAATCCGCTGCGGTGATCATCAAACACACGAACGCCTGCGGCGGCGCGGTCGCAGATACACTCGGCGATGCCTTTGAGCAGGCATACGGGACGGATCCGGTCGCGGCCTATGGCGGCATACTCGCGGTCAGTGACCCAGTTGATCTGACCACCGCGGAATCGATCTGCGAGGGGTCAAAGTTCCTCGAGATGATCATTGCACCGGGATACGCCGACGCCGCATTGACGCGACTGCGCGACCGCTGGAAGAACGTCCGGCTTGTCGATGTCCACACGATGCGTCACACCGGACGACGCAAGCTCAATTACAAGTCGATTCCAGGCGGCATGCTTTTGCAGTCACGCGATACGCGACTGCCGTCGCCGTCCGACTGGATTCATGCCGCGGGCCCCGCGCCGACGCCGGCACTGCTTGAGGACGCCGCGATCATGTGGGTGTTCGTCAAGCATCTGAAGTCCAATGCGATCGCCATTGGTCGTGATGGGCAACTGCTTGGTGCGGGTACGGGACAAGTCGACCGCGTCACCGCGTGTCGACTCGCCATCGAGAAGGCAGGCGAACGTCTATCGCCTGATCTTGGCGCCATCGCCACATCCGATGCGTTCTTCCCGTTCCCCGATGGTCCACGCCTGCTCATTGATGCCGGCGTGACCTGCATTGTGCAACCGGGGGGATCGAAGCGTGATCAGGCGACCGTGGAACTCTGCGAGGAGCGCGGCGTGACGTGCCTGATCACCGGCATTCGTCACTTCCGTCACTAACGGCATGGCATCGATTCCACCGAACGGGCTGCACACGTGTGATGACAATCACGCGCGCTGCTGGTGGTGCGGCGATGACCCCGAGTACATCGCCTATCACGACACCGAATGGGGCGTGCCCGTTGACGACGATGTGCGTCTGTTCGAGAAGATCTGCCTCGAGGGTTTTCAGTCCGGCCTGAGTTGGCTCACGATTCTGCGCAAGCGCGAGAACTTTCGCGATGCGTTCGACGGCTTCGACTTCACCCGCATCGCGCGATACACACCGAAGCGCGTCGAGAAGCTCCTGACGAACGCGGGCATCGTGCGTCATCGCGGCAAGATTGAATCGGTCATCAACAATGCCAAGCGCATGCCGGCACTGTGCGATGAGTTCGGTTCACTCGCTGCATTCGCGTGGTCGTTCGAACCAGCACCCGATGATCGGCCGGCATCCATCACCGTCGATCGCCTGCCGGAACTGACGAGAACGCCGGCGTCCACCGCGTTGAGCAAAGCGCTGCGAAAGCGCGGCTGGTCGTTCGTGGGGCCGACCACGGCGTACGCATTCATGCAATCGGTGGGCATCGTGAACGACCATCTCGAAGGCTGTCATCGCCGTCCGGACGTGGACAACCTGCGCATGCAGTTCCGATTACCCCGGCTTCCGAGCCGTTCGGATCCGAACTGATACCGATTGACCGCGAAAATTGAACAAAACGCGTACACACAATCGACGATGATGCGTAGGGTTAAGGTGTATTCCCGGCCACGGATTCCTGCCGTGCCATTTGTCCGGAGAGAAAGACGCGAGACATGGAGGTCGGCATGACGGTGTCGGCAGGTGCCCTCGGCGAAAACGTACTGGTTCTGAATCGCTTCTATACGGCCATCCGCGTCGTCGACGCACGTCGTGCATTTACGCTGCTCTGCAAGGAAGCCGCGGAAGTGATCGCGGTCGAGAACGGTCGCTACCTCAACTACGATTTCCAGACGTGGACGGCAATCGCGAATCTCCAGCGCGAATTCGAACCTGATGCGCACACCTGGCTGCGGACCTCGCGCATGTACATCGCCGTACCGAAGATCATTCGACTCTTCGGCTATGACCGACTGCCGCGTCAGGAAGTCAAACTGAATCGACGCAACCTGTACGGGCGCGACGGCAGCCGCTGTCAGTATTGCGGCAAGAAGTTCGCGACGAAGGAACTGACACTCGACCACGTCGTCCCGCGCGTGCAGGGTGGTCAGCACACCTGGGAGAACCTCGTGTGCGCATGTGTTCGCTGCAACAGCAAGAAGGGCGGACGGACGCCGCACCAGGCACGCATGCACCTCATCCGTCAACCGGTCCGGCCGAAGCGCAATCCGGCGATCACGCTGAGCCTCGGCAAGGCCAAATATGCTTCGTGGAAGGCATTCCTCAACGACGCCTACTGGACCGTCGAACTCCGCGACTGATGCGCGATCCAACTTCATGAACGAATACAGGACGACGCGAAGGCGTCGTCCTGTTCATGTGATTGCATGTGATGTCGAGCAGGATCAGGTCGCGCCGACCGAGATATCCATGGGCTGCTCAGCCGGCTGATAGTTCGGACGCAACGCGATTTCCAACGGCAGACGTTTGCCCGTGCCATCGGTCGGAATGTTGTCGTTGTCGATGATCTTCTGGATCGCCATGATGCCCTCGATCAGCATCTCTGGTCGCGGTGGGCAACCCGGCACGTAGACATCGACGGGCACGAACTGATCGATACCCTGCACGACGGCGTACGTATCGAACACGCCACCGGTCGAGGCGCAGGCCCCCATCGAGATGACCCACTTCGGCTCACACATCTGCGCGTAGATACGCTGCAGGACCGGCAGCATCTTCGTGGAAACGCGGCCGGCGACGATCATGAGATCAGACTGACGCGGACTGAACCGGACGACCTCAGCGCCGAAGCGAGCGAGGTCATACCGGCTGGACGCGGTTGCCATCAGTTCGATGCCGCAACATGCGGTTGCGAATGGCATCGGCCAGAGGGCGGATCGACGGGCCCAGTTGATCACGCGGTTCATCTGCGTGGTCATGTATCCATCAACTGGCAGGGCGGCTTCAAGACCCATCGTGGTCCTCCTCGGCTGGTGCCGACTCCGTGAAATCCTTCACTGGTTCATCGTAGACACGGAGGCCCGACTTGACCAGAGAGGCCGACCGCTGTCATTCGGTGAATTTACTCTCGACCCGCTTGCCGAAGATGGCATCCTCGAGGTCAGTGACGATGGGCACACGGGAATCGTCGTAGTTCGCCTCATAGACGTCCACGTTGCGCGTGTTGCCAGCGCCTTCAACCCGGGTGACCCGTTCGTAGCAGCCGGTCATCGCCAAGGCGGTGCCCGCGCATAGGAGAGCCATCGTCAACCGTCGATTCCTTCGCGTCATGCGAACATTGTAGCCCGCAGCTCATCAGATCGGTCGGGCCGGATTATCGGATGAGCGAATCGGTTGTATCGGCGGCACAGCCTGCATCGTCCGCACGACATCCGGTCAATCATCGACACTTTGGGGTCTGCACTGTCAGCGTGTCGGTGACCCGCCGATGCGCCGATCGTGGGGATGTTCCGTCACGACAATTCGCTGCACCAGGACATCCGGCGTCGCCTGCTCGGTGGATGCCTCGGCTTGATGCTCATCCTGACGCTGACCTCGCTCACGCCGACGGCCACTGCCGATGTCATTGATCGAGCGTACGCGGCCGCCCACCGTGCCGAGATGCGTGGCGACATTGAAACCGCCGACCAGCTCTATCGCGATGTTCTGCGCAAAGCGCCGAACCATGAAGCGTCGTATCGAGCGCTCTTGCGATTGCATGACGGCCGGAAACTGCCGGTCGAATCCGAGGCCCTGCGAGCAACGCTCGAGGTGCTGCCATCTGGCTTCCGCAAGCACGAGACGCGCCGATTCATCGTGCTCTCCAATACGAATAGTACGTGGACGCAGAGTCAGGCGGAACGACTCGAACAGACCTATCACCAATTCACTCGATATTGCCGGCGAGCTGGACTTCGCCCACTGCCGCTCCGGCACAAGCTCGTCTGTGTACTCTTTGACGACCGTGCGTCGTATCAGCATTTTGCCCGCACGCACGATGATGTGACCACACAGTGGATCGCCGGGTATTACTCCCCCACCAACGACCGCGTTGTGTTCTACAACGTGCAGTCAAATCCGAGTGTCGTCGAGGCACGCGATCGGCTGGCGGAGATGGAACGCGAGATCGCTGATGTCGACCGCGATGTGCGCAATGCGTCACGTCGTGGCAAACAGAGCGAAGCTGAGCAATTGCGTTCCCTGCGTGACCAGTACCGCGATCATGTCGAGCGCGAGAGTTCACGTGTGGATGCGTTCGCAAGCCGCGTCAGCGTGTCGACGACGACGCACGAAGCAACGCACATGCTGTTATTCCATACGCGCGTGCAGACGCCATTCGTGCAGTATCCACTCTGGATCTGCGAAGGGCTGGCGACGAACTTCGAGACGCAGGATTCGAACCAGGCATTCGGACCGAGCTATGACTTCTCGCCGCGTCGCCATGAGTTCATCACGATGCTGGAGCACGATGAATTGCTGCCGCTGCGAGAGCTGGTCACGATCGGCGACCTACCAGGCGACAACGATGACATGGCCCGCGTGCTGTATCACCAGAGTTACGCCTTGGTGCACTGGATGTGCCGGTTCCGCAAGGCGGAGCTGCGTCGCTATCTGGAGCTGATGTGCGAGCAACCGGAAGGCGCGGTGCATGCCCGCGAGCACATTCAGATCTTTGAGAAGGCGTTCGGCCCGATCTCGAACCTCGAACGCTCCTGGCTTCGCTACGAAAACCAGCAGATGACGGTGTACGCGTCGGAGTAGTAACGCGGCGACGGTCTTGCTGGGCACACGATAGAATCGCGGACATGCGACAATTTGCAATCGTCCTCATTGCATTCGTGTTGTCTGGATGCAGCGATACCGATCCTGTC